>NZ_CALWMU010000049.1:0-20250 GCF_944382095.1 Candidatus Acetatifactor stercoripullorum | reverse complement strand
TGTAACTGAAGCTGTAGAGGCTGGCGTAAAATCTAATGATATTTGTGTCAGTTAATTTTTATTCGATGTACTAGATAATAAAACCGCAGGCTATCAACCTTTTGATCAATGATATCCGTGAGCGTTGCTTTCAGGGCAACACACTGTGCATTATCTACAATACACTCAAATACAGAATTTTGCACTCTCCTTCCATAATTCACACACTGTTTCGCCACCTTTCTCAGCCTCTTTCGGCCTTCGGCGGTTTCCGTATTCACATCATAAGTAATCAATACCAGCATTTCCCACCTCACTACCTCACTTCCACAAAAATACAGGATATCCGTCCAAGTCGCCTCTCAAATACCTGGCCAAGAGCATAGCCTGTACATAGGGAACCATTCCCCACTCCACTTTCTCTTTCAAGTATGGATGTGTTATCACTTCTTTTTTCTTATTCTGCCATTCTGCCAGCACTTTTCTCCGAAGCTCATCATCCATCAGCACGGCGCCATTTTCTTTTTTAGAAAAATTTTTACCGCTGATCATCTTTCGATTAATCAGTGAAAGCACAAAGCGGTCCACCAAAACCGCGCGAAGCTCCTCGATCAGGTCCAAAGACAGCGAAGCTCTCCCCGGACGGTCTGTATGGAGATATCCCACGCAAGGATCAAGCCCTACCGTCTCTAATGCCGAAGTAATACTATTGGTCAGGAGTGTATACACAAAAGACAGCAAAGCATTTACAGGATCAGTCGGCGGCCTTTTATTTCTTCCCCGGAAAGCAAAATCCTTCTTCTGCTGCAAAATCAACTGGTCAAACACCCCGAAATAAATACTTGCCGCCTCTCCCTCATACCCTCTGAGCTGTTCTTTCGACTGACTGTTTTGAATCAGCACCAGTGCATTTTTCAGAAAATCAGATGCTGCTTTTACCTGCTCTGCATCCAGCTGCATGCTGTGATCTCTGATTGCCCGTTCTAACACCCACCTGGCATTATATACTTTTCCCAAAATACAATTCCTTGCAATTTCCAGGCTGATCTTTTCATCTCTGCTGCTGTCATACTGCTGTTGCCTTAAAACTACATTTCCTCGTATTTTTCCTGAGATTCTTGCCAAAAATTTCCCTTGAGGAGTGAGATAACACAAAGAAATATTTCTGTCAGCACAAGCCCCCATCAAAGCCGGACTGGTTCCCCGGTATCCAAAGGAAACGATCCCCTCCAGATTGTGAAGGGGCAGCCTGCCGATCTCGGTTTTATCCTCAAAGACAACCACATTTTCTCCATCCAGGGCCAGATAACTGTTTTCGGAAGTAATATATAAGGTATTTAACAATTTTTTCATACCATACCCTTCGTCCGCCGGGGCGGACGCCCTTTCTCGCAATTTCCTTCACCCTTTATTCCTCTTCCTGCAGCATCTGGGTAATATACGTCTTTACTGAGACAGATTTTCCCAATTTCGGCAGACAGATTTCCTTCAGGGAACAGGCATTGCAGGATTTGCTGTATTTTACCTTTGGCGTATAACGCCTTCCGTAATATTTGTGCATTTCCCGAAACATTTGTGCCACTTCCTCTCGCAGCTTTTCCGTAATTTCCACCACCTCGCGCCGTCTGGTCTCCCCATAAAAAATGGCTCCCTCCGGCACCTTTGCCGAAAACATTTCCTCCAAACACAAAGCCTGGGCTGCAAGCTGCAGCTTGTCCTCATCTGTCACCTTGGGCTTGCCCTTCTTGTACTCAATGGGATATATGGAATAGAGCCCTCTATGTCCGTGCAGCTTTATTCCATCTTCGCATTTATGAAACTCGACCACATCGCACTCTCCGCTGATACCTAAGCTTTTCGACGAAACGGGAAGTGACCGGGCTATGATAGTATCCCTTCTCTTTTCCGTCAAATAGGGGTCATGGGCTTTTTTGTGCATCAGCTCTCCCACCACAGTATGCACATTTTCTGCCCATTGCTGCTCAATGTGAATCAGCGCCCATTGCCTTCTGCAGAATTTAAAATGCTGGATTCCTGAAATCATCAGAAAATCGTCTTCCTCATATTCCATTATATCAATTCCTCATTTCTGAGCGACTTGTCGCGAAGAGGCAAAATCTCACAAAAGTGAGATTGCAAATATCAAATTTGCGTCTGCCATCACAGCTATTTGTTTTCCCTCAGAAACAATATAGCCAACGCGAATAAATCGCGTGTGAAAAATCAGCACATCAGTGTGATTTTTCACACTATCCTTTTTATTTCAACTGTGTCCGGAATCCTTTCCTCATGTATCAAAACCGTGTAATCCTGGTACTTTCTGGGGTATTCCACATTTTCCTTTTTGGATACCTCCACCGCCTCAAACAGCTTGTAGGCAGGACAGTCCCCCAGTTCTTTGCTGTGTTTAAAGACGATGAGCTCCCGAACCGCCATTTTCCCTCTTGCCGCAGAGTGGTCATGCTCAAACATATTTAAAATAGCCTCCCACAAAAGCTCCAGGTCCTCTTCCGAAAAGCCTGTGACCTTACGGGCAAGATTAGCGGAAATATATCCCTCTGCGCGATATAATCCATAAGGTACGATGCTCTTTCTTCCCATTTCCGTCTGTTTATTTTCCGCATCCTTTTCCGTGGTAATAGCAACTCTTGTAATGGTTACCTCCTGACTCATAACAGGATCAATGCTTCTGGCAAACCCGAGCTGTACCGGCCCTCTTACCTGTCCGCAGTTTAAGGATGCCTTTACAAAGGTAGTCATCACCGCCCCAAAGGTTCGGATATCATAAAAATTCTCACACATATAATCTCTCAGCTTCACGTCTGCATCCGGGTCATCCTTTTTCAGCTTCTTTAACGCTTCTGCCACTTTTTTGTCATCTGTTTCCTCAATCCCTAACGCGCTGCAGGCTTCTTTGTCGCTTCTGTTTAAGGGCACATCCTCCTTAATATAGATTTTAAAGCCCTTCTCATCCTCCTTTACCGTCTCCACATAATTTCGGATTTTCCGTTTTAAGCATACGTCCGTCACAAGCCCCAGGCCGCTTTCCGGATCGATTCTTGGCATATTTCCGGCATCCGGGTCCCCATTGGGATTTCCATTCTCCACATCAAATAAGATTACAAATTCATACCGGTTTTTAATCACTTCACTCATTTGTTTTTTCCTCCCTTTTTTCATATTTTTTCTGCGTTTGGTGATAATATCCCAAAATAAATTTCCCCTGTTCCTCCAGTGAAAGACGATTTGGGAAAGCATCCAGATTTCCCATGATTTTCGTCAACAGCTGTTCGTAATATATCTTGGAGCCCATCTTGTCTCTTTCTAATTTTTTCATATGACTGTTTTTCAATTTGATCAAAATAGGAAAAACAGAAGCGGGCGCAGCGCTGGCTGAGTTAAAATAGCGCTCCCGGATCGTGGCATTGATTCCCGGGTTTGCGTCTGTCTGAATCGCTTCCAATACAGAAAACAGCCTTCCCAGCAAGTATGCCGTATCTTTACTTTCTTCATTAAGTGCCATATAACATTCTCCCTTCTCCAGTTTGCGGTTATGAATCAAAAAAGCCTTTATCAAAGCGGCTCTCCCCCAGGTAATACATCCCTGCTCTGCCCGAATCCGGATCAACGTATCCGTATAAAGGCTTTCCGGGTATCTGGCTCCTGAAATAATTGCCTGCAGCGTCATGGCCGCCATATTGGGAATCGGAGATTTTTCCCTGGCTTTCTGATTTACCGTTTCAAACAGCATATCCCTGATACCAAGATACTCCCGCTGCTCCCAGGAAGGCTTTATGATCTCCATTCTCTCGTAATGTCTGGAAAGCTGTTCCAATATATTTCCGAAAGAATTCTCATAAAAAAATCTGACGGATAGTCTTGCGGCGTTGGGCGCAAGCCCCAATATATAAAACCTTTGCTCAGGGTCTAACACAATTCCCTTCACCTCTATGGGGCTTTGGGTTTTTAATTTCTGGAAAACATTTTTAATTTCCTCCTGATTATCCGGCTTTGGATCCACAGTAAAGGAGAATGCCTCCTGATATTCCTCCTTCCCGCTCTCCGCCCAAAACACAATCATGGAATCTCCAAGCAAAAAGGTCTCCTGCTTTTGGCTCAAAAGATAATTCAATGCGGTGGTGTAAGCAAACTCCGCATATTTTCCCACCGGAGCATTATAGCTTTGTTCCTTCCCGTAGGACTCAAATGCCGGTGCATTAAAGGAAACCAGCGCGGCCCCGCTGGACTGTGCTCCGGGCACTCCCTTAATGGTTTTATGGATTCGGGAAATTTCAGACCTTTTGCCTGTCACAAGGCAGATTCCCTCCTGCCCCCCTCCAGACGCATTCCGCTTTTTCTCCCAGGCCTCCCTGATAAAGGAATCCTCCTGGGCATACTGCATTCCCATAGAGAATATAAGGTTGCCCCCATCTGTGAGCTCTTCCCATTTCTCCTTTACCTCACTGCACGCTTCAGCCTCATCCGGCTTCCAGCTTTCAAAAAAAAGCCGTATTGCCCGCGCCATGTCTCCTTCCACATCTGCAAGCAGGGTTAAATGCTTTTCTTTTGCAGCCTGAAAGCACTCCAATACTCTTTCATTTGTGCCCGCCCCATCAATTCCCAGAATATATTTGGAATTATCGCACAGAAAATTCGCCAATACCCCCGAGGAACGTGTAACCATCTCCGGAACCTGCAGATAAGAAGAAATCCAGACCTTCTTTTTTCCCCTCTCCTCTTCTTCTTTCAGGGAAATGAAACCTGTTATTTTTCCTTCTTTGGATAAATTGACTGCATAAGAAACCTTAGCCCGGCACCAACCCTCTTTTGACACCCTTCCTTCCTCCGCCAGGTTCTCATAATGCTTTACCAATGCCTGTAAAATCACCGTATCACCTCGCAGTCTCTTAAATCCAACACGCCCCTTCTCATCACCGCTCTGAAAAACATGGGCTGCAGATTTCCAGGGTCCGTATAATCCATGTCATAAAGCATAAAGCCCAAATCCTTTTCCATAACCTGATCATAGGCCGTTTGAATCTCCCCCTCCTCGCACAGACAAAAATGTGCGGGAAACTCCCTGCACCCGAAGTACGGCATATGAAAGCATTCCCCCCTTTTCAGGCGCCTCATGATAATATCCTTGAATTTTCCAGGGTTATCCGTTGGTTTTGCCTCTTTTGTCATTTCAAAATGCGCTTCGATCACATATTCCACATCGCACAGCAGCAAGGACGCTCTTTGCACAATCTCTGCCTTACTGCTTATGTAAAGAGGTTTTGAGGCTCCATTATAGGCCTGAAGCACATTGCCTGCCAGAATTTTGCTTTTTACCTCATTTCGCCGGACGCTGGTAAACTGAATCGGCTTTTTTACATATATTTTGTCAATCTGCCATCTCATCCCAGGATGCCAGTAGATGGCTTCCAAAATCCCTCTGGCAGCGGATGGGGTTATCACATCATAAGAACATCTCTCCACCTTCATTTCCGGTCTTGTGAAAAGCGCATAGTCTCCCCATACCCGGACCCTTACTCCCATTCCCATAATCCATGCTCCTTCCTGTACTTCACTAAAGCACCACTCCCTCCTTATAACATGCAGCGATATACTTCTCTGTTGTTATCTAACCGGCCTTTTTCACAAAAAAACCGCCGCTCCTGAATCCCCCTCCAGGCACAGTCCCATCTCTTCTGAGTATCGATCATGATCCACGAGCTCATAGAAATCCTGTATTTCCTGTGAAACAGGCCTTACCATTCCCAGGCCTTCCAGTCTTTTCAGCTCCCGTTCATATACCTGGATGCAAAACTGTCCGGCCCTTCTCATCCCGCTTTTGGTATATCCCTGCTGCTTTAACTGGTGCAAAACTTGATCTGCTTCCTCCTCCCTGTTAACAAATATCGTCTTGGTATTTTCCTCAATCAGCCTAAATTCCTTCCCCACCTTTGCAAAGTGAAATCTTTTCTGCTCAAACTCCTCTAAAATTTTCTTTTTATCCAGACTCTCCCCTCTGAAGTGATACAGCATCTGGAAATATTGTTCTATTCCCTCCAGTGAAAAAATATCTTCCCCCTCTGCCAGCAGAATTTTCGTCACATCCGTCTGCTGCCTCAAACCCGGCATATATTCTTTCTCTTCAAACTGGAAAATGGAAACTACGCTCTCCTCTTTTCTTTGTCTGCCCTCTCTATTGCATCTGCCTGCCGCCTGTATCATAGCGTCTACGCCTGCAAGCTGCCTGTACACGGCTCTGAAATCCAGGTCAACCCCCGCCTCCACCAGACTGGTGGAAATCAAAAGGCATTTTTTCCCTTCCTGCAGCCGTTGTCTGATTTTCTGCAGAACGAGGCGTCTGTGCCTGGGATACATGGAAGTGGATAAGTGAAAAACGCCCTCTCCCGCCAGCTTTGTATACAAAGACTGGGCCCTTTTTCTGGTGTTTACGATACAAAGAGCCTGTTCTTGTGTCTCCAGTCTTTCCAGCAGCTCTCTTTCCGTCACCGTTCCTATATTTTGAAAGCTTACTCTCTCAAAAAACCGAAACTGCTCCTCCATCCTGGGACATAGCTCCAATGCCCTTAACCCACTTTGGAAAAAGGAATCCAGTGCCGGCTGCGTGGCAGTACACAACACAATGCTGGCTCCGTATTGGTTCACCAGCTCTTCCATCATTGTAATACAAGGCTTCAAATAATCGTTTGGGAGCATCTGGGCCTCGTCAAAAATAACAACGCTGTTTGCAATATTATGTAATTTTCTGCATCGAGACGACTTGTTGGAAAACAAGGATTCAAAAAACTGCACATTGGTGGTTACCACCACCGGCTTGTCCCAATTTTCCGCCGCCAGCTGCATGGGATGCAGCTCCTCTGCGTCCTGAAACTCCACGTTATGGTGATGCTCCAATACATTCTCGTCTCCCAGAATTTCCCGAAATACCTGGGCATTCTGCTCAATAATGCTGGTATAGGGAATAACATAAATCACCCTGTCCATGTGATTTTGCGCAGCATGACGCAGTGCAAACGCCAGTGAGGCAACAGTCTTTCCCCCTCCTGTGGGCACAGTCAGCCGAAACAGGCCCTTTTCGGCTTCTTTCCCACAGTCCAGACAATGCTTTAAAATTTCTGTCCTTCTTCCATTTACTGTGTCTATATCCTGATTCATCAGCCAGTCCGAAATATACCCTTCCAGCTTTCCCAGAAGCACATTCACGTCTTCTCCAAAATCCCGGCCTGTCTGTCCGTTTTTCATAAATTTTTCCGTATCCAAAAAATCCGCATCCACCAGACAGGAATACAGCATTCTGATAAAAACGCTCAAGGAAAAATCAGGAGTCTTTGACTTTTTCACATCGAAGGGAATGGATTTTACTTCCGGTATTTCAATCTCCTTTTTATATGCCTGAAAGTCCTCCACCTTTTTTCTGCTTCTGCCTATTAAGGTGGGGGAATTGCCGGTATCCGACATGCTGCCATAGTCCGGCAGGCCCGCGTGATGTCCTGCAATGCAGTAGCTCATAAGTCCATATAAGCCCTCTTTTTCCAGACAGACCTGCGCTCCTGCACTGGAATGATCTACCCGCTTATTGCTGCCTTCTATGATTTTTTTCTGAAATTCCGCAGAGTATTTGCCGATGTCATGCAGCATACCGCAGCAATAGCCCCAGTCGCTTTTTCCAAACCGGCCCGCAAACGTTCCTGCAAGCTTAGCCGTTTCGTTTAAATGCTCCTTTATGGTCTGCTTTCTTTCCCCGTCCACATGTGCTAAATATTCCATAGAAATCCACCTTTCAAAGAGCGGCATATAGCATCTGCCCTTTTGATGATACAAAACAGGAAATAAAGCTGCGCTTACGCTGACAGCCAATTCAGGTCATTCTGCTTTTGGATACTGTCGCTTCAATCCCAGACAAACGACAACTTGTTCACCGAGATATGCAGATTTTCCTTTGATATTATAACACCGGGTCACCAAGGCAATCATCATCCATTCTGCTCAAAATCCACCTCCCTCACACCCTCTCATCAAAGAATTCGATCAAACATATCCTTTGTTGAAAGCTGATCAACAATCTGATTTTCTGTTGAGTGCCCGTACTTGGATATGCCTTGCATATCTTAATGTTGGATATTCTAGTGCCGTCCCACACCCAGACGACGGCTTGTGCCTGTCTGCATATCTGCAAGGTAGCTTTATCCATTCCAAGTTCCATGTCAATAATAAATATTGGTATCTTGTTTTACACCGCTTTCCAATTTAAGGGGAAAATTTGTTTTTCTGCTCTTTAGGGCAAAAATGATATCACTCATATCAAACTGCCCTTCCGCAAAAAGATTGTTTCAGACGAACCAAATGATTCAAGATTTAAATAACTTCAGCGCTGTCATCTCCAATTTTCATTCCCCATTCCCACTTTTTTGGCACTCTTTATTCTTTATATCATAAAATTTCCGCAATTTCAATACTATAAAATTATTATTTTAACAATTTTAATTATTTATTTTAGTTTTGTTATATAATAAAAGTAAATTGTCCTTTTACAAGAAAAAATAGACATAAAAGAGCCTGCCCAGCAATTAGGAATTGCCGCAGCAGGCCTTTTTTCCATCCCCTTAATACGTTTCTTCATAATACCCATGCAGCATAACATGGAATCCATACCTTATCATTCCAGCCCCCATGGAAACTATATATATGGCAAGGACAGGTATGGTCACCAGAAAGGGGAAACCCATGTCAAATATTAAATACAGGCCTGTCAGCAGGATTCCAAACAGCATCACCGCCCGAATCATAATCCATAGCCCTTCAAGCACATCAGCTGCAGAATGTTTCTTCTTCAATGTTTTCACCTCAAAACTCTACATATATTTTTTTTCCACTGTAATATACAGTTACTTCTTTCCGCAGAAATCTCTTTGGGCTTTTATTCAGCCCCCTGATATAAGCGCGTTCTACCGTCCCATCCTTCCGCTCATATTCCACCTGGGCACTCCACGTAAATTCGAAAAAAAAGCCATGGGAATTTATTGGTCCATCGGGAAATTTACTGAAACTATACCGCTTCACACCGCCGTCATACGAAACGATCCTCCCAGTCGTTTTGACCGCCCTTTCCTTAAAATCGCCTGCCTGTGTCAAAGCCCTGCTCCTTCGTTTTATCTCCCTGGCAGCACCATTTGCCGTCAAAACAAAACTAAAGACGCCAAAAACCATCATAAGGATTGGCTGCTTTGTTATTCGAATAATATCAGCGGCTGCTGCCAGCAGCAAAAGCCCTCCCAGAAAACGAAACCTGTAAGTCTCTCCCGTTCCCAGGTTGGGAAACCACATTTCCTCTTTATATCTGATCATTATCACACCTCGTTGTTTCCCTGGATGATCCCACAAAATACTTCTTTTTTGTTTTAGATATATCATATCCGCCCTTCATAAGCAAGGGCTATTAACCTAAAAAATAGACAGACATATCATGATATTGCAAAACAGCCCTATAATTCCACTACCATATCTGCATGGGCCAGCGTGGAGGCTCTATGGGCAATGACAATGGTGGTTCGGCCCTCCATCAATCTGTCCAGGGCTTCATTTACCAGCTGTTCCGACTTATGATCCAGGGCAGAAGTGGCCTCGTCGAGAATCAATATAGGTGCACCCTTTAATATAGCCCTGGCAATGGCAATTCTCTGCCGCTGGCCGCCGGAGAGAAGATTTCCTCTCTCTCCGGCTCTCGTTTCATAGCCCTTTTCCAGCTTTTGTATAAATTCATGGGCATTTGCCAGCTTAGCTGCATTTATGATGTCCTCCCTGCAGGCGTCCGGCCTCCCGTAACGGATATTCTCCGCAATGCTCACATCGTACAAATAGGGCTCCTGGGACACATAGCCGATCAGCTTCCGCACTTCCGCCAGGGAGTACTCGTGGAAGGCTTTTCCCCGGATGAAAATTTCCCCGGCGTTTACAGGATACAAGCCAAGTATCAGCTTTGCAATAGTGCTCTTTCCTCTGCCGGACTCGCCCTTTAGTGCAACGCATTTCCCCTTGGGAATATCCAGGTTAAAATGCTCCAAAACATTCTGTATGCCGTCATAGGAAAAGGTCACATCACAAATGGAGATTTCGCTGCCTGCCCCTTGCCTGTATACTCTCTTGCCGTTGGGCTCCCGGCTCTGAGCTTCCCCGTAACGCTCCGGCTCCTCAGGCAGCTCCATAAATGCAAACACTCTCTTGGCATTGGCCAGATAGCTTGCCATAGAGGGAATATAAAGTCCTACCTGCAGGAAATTCCAGCTCATAGAGCCATACAGCAGATAGATCGCCGCCAGATTATCCACGGTGGTGACATCCCTGCTTACAAAAACAATCCCCAGCGCGATAAATACCAGTGACCCCAGCAGTTCAAAAAGCTGATTTAAGCCGTCTAACTGAGCGGACATGAGGTTCATCCTGTTTTGTTTCCTGCGGAATTTCTCATTATCCTCCACATAGCGATCCACCAGCACGGATTTCAGGGAAAAAATTTTAATCTGCTCCATGCCCGATAAAATATCAGAGATCCGCTGGGTTATGGACACGTTGGTGGCAGACATTTCTCTGCTTAAGCGCTGCATGGGCCCGATAAACAGACCGTTTACCACAACCAATGCCGCGCTGGCTCCAAACAGGCAAAGTGTCACCTGCCAGCTCAGCCAAAGCATGGAAATCAGGTAAAATATCATCATCAAAAAGGGCATGAGCACTCTTCGAAACCGGGACCCGTAAATACCGCAGGCCCGTTCACAGTCATAAATTACCTTGGACATAAAATCACTGCTCTGGTTCTGCTCATAGTAGGAGTAGGGAAGCCGCATACATTTGGCATAAAGAGCCTTCTGCAGATTTGCGCCGCCCCTTTTGGCCTCCATGGTATACACATAAAAGGCCGCTGCATACACAAGCAGCAGCAAAAGCCCCAATCCCACACAGGCCGCCCCTTCTTGGAAAAGCCCCTCAAACAGATTCCCCTGTTCCTTATTTTCCACACGGGAAATAATATTTTTGAGCAGAAGCGCCGTTATCATGTCAAATCCGGACAATACCACGCTCATTGTGATAATAGCAAGCAAATAACGAAAAAATCCGCCCTTCATCATTTTCAGCATCCGCCACAAAATGCCTAGGTCATTACTGCTGTCCGCATCCTCAGAACCGCATTGTTCAAGTATTGCGTCACTGAATGCCATTTGCCCGCACCTTCCTTTCCGCAATTCTGCCATCTTCAAATACATAAATCTCGTCTGCATCCTCGATGGTATTCAGACGATGTGCAATGGTGATCACCGTCCTGTTGCGCGAGATTTCCCTTAAAGCCTCCTGTATCCCCTGTTCCGTCTCCACATCAACCGCTGAGGTGGGTTCGTCCAAAAGAAGTATGGGCGCATCCTTTAGAAATGCCCTGGCAATGGATATCCGCTGCTTTTGTCCGCCGGAAAGTCTGGCTCCCCGCTCTCCCACCTCTGTCTCATACCCCTTTGGCAGCTGCATGATGAAATCATGGATATTTGCCTTTTTACAGGCATCCATGATCTCCTCTCTGGATGCTCCGATCCTTCCGTAGGCCACGTTTTGAGCAATAGAGCCGGGAAACAGAAATACATTCTGGGAAACCAAAGCGATCTGTCTGCGCAGAGCGCCTATATCCCACTCCCCAAAATCATGTCCGTAAATACGGTACTGGCCCTTCTGGGGATAATAAAACCCGCACAAAATCTTCATTACTGTTGATTTTCCGCCGCCGGATCTGCCCACAAACGCCACACTGCTGCCCTTTTTTACGGTCAGGCTGATATCCTTTAGGACCTCCTTTTCCTCAGAGTAGCCAAAGCTCACATGGGAAAGCTCTATCACCGTATCCCCCTCCGGCACAAAGTCGCCGGTTCCGGACATTTCCTCTTCCTGATTTAAAACCTCCTGCAGTCTCCTGACAGAAACGGCGTATTCCTTGATAGACGCAATCTGACCGGGAATATTCCCCATGGGTCTGGCGATCTGGTCAAGCAGCATTACATAGGCAAAAATAGCCCCAACAGACATTCTTCCTTTGCCCGCTTCATAGAGACAAAACAGATAACAGATCAGTTTTGGAATCCATCGCACCAGATCCCCCATGACATAATTCGCGGCCAGCACCTTTGTGCGATGAGACTCATTCTTTACGATATCATCCTCAATATGGTCAATCCGCTTTTTTTGAAGCTCGTACAGGTTAAATGCCTTGCCCACCAGGATTCCCTGGATCGCATCATAGGCAGAATTTTCCAGATCGTCATACAGCTGACGGCGCACTGCCGCCACTGCGCCAACCGCCTTGGTAAGCCTATTGGCAATCCACAAAAGAATGGGATAGCAGACCACCGTCACAAAAAGCAGACGCACGCTCTGTATCCCTATGTAGACACATACCGTGACAATGGAAACAAATGCCACCAAAAGCTCGGGGATGCACTCTGCAAATAAAGCTTCTATCTGATACATATCAGACAAAAGCTTATTCATCAGCGCTCCCGTGCCCTCTTTATCAAAATAGACGGTTCTTATTTTTACTAATTTCCCAATTAACATATTTCGCATATCCGTCTGCATACGGATACTGAAGGTATTTTTGGAATAGCTTTTGCCAAACGCAGCAGCGCCTCCAAGCAGCATGAGCACAATAAAAGGAACCATAAATTCCTGCAAGACAATAGCCTCCCCGGCAAACAGGTTGTCTGTGGCATCTGCGATCCTGTCGCTTCCCAGCACTAATATCTGTGTCAAGGCATAGGAAAACAACACATACAAAAGGCACAGGTACCAATACCTTTTAAGGGGGTCTGTTAAATGGGGGTTTTTTGAAGATTTCATCAGAACTCCTTTTCGTCAAACAGGCTCATCTGCCTGTAGCTGTGATCTTCCGGAAAATCTCTCAGATATGCAAAAATATCCTTAGCTTTATACATAATTCCTGCCTTGCGGCAGGTTTCTTCAAAAATAGCCGTAAGCCTCTGACTGTCCGGACTATTTAACTCGTAAGCATACCCATATCTGCTCTGGTATTCCTTCTTTAGCCCGGGAAATTTCTCATCCAGCGCCTGATAAAAATATTCCCTGCTGCCCTCTCGGAGCGTGACGCCCATTCCCATATTCATGATCCCCTTCACTCCCGCATCCACACAGCAGCTTAAAATCCCCTCAAGATTTTCCACTGTATCGTTAATAAAGGGAAGAACGGGCGTCAGCCAGACGACGGTGGGAATTCCCGCTTCCTTCATTGTTTTCAAAACCTGTACCCGTCTGCTTGTGACACAGACATTTGGCTCAATGATGCGGCACAAGCTGTCATTATATGTGGTGAGCGTAAGCTGCACCACCGCTTTGGCCTTTTCATTGATCCTGCACAAAAGGTCCATATCCCGCAAAACCCGGTCTGACTTTGTCTGCAAGGCTGCTCCGAATCCATACTTTTCCACCAGCTCCAAGCACTTTCTGGTCAGCCCAAGCTTCTCTTCACAGTGCATATAGGGATCGCACATAGAACCGGTCCCAATCATACATTTTTTCCGTTTGGAACGAAGTCTCTGCTCCAGGAGCACAGGGGCATTCTGCTTGACTTCAATATCCTCAAAGGAATGTGTAAAGCCGTAGCATCTGCTGCGGCTGTCACAATAAATACATCCATGGGTACATCCCCGGTAAATATTCATTCCATTTCCGGCTGATAAGATTCCTTTTGCGTCAACAAAGTGCATTTTCATCTCCATTCCGCAGCGCAAGAATGTTTCCTCACAGCGACACGTCGATCTGCACAGCCTTTTTCTTCTCTCCAAAATGCTTCTCTTCCAGCTCCAACATTTCTTCCAGAATCTTTTTCTCGACCTTTGCCGTATCTTTATCCTCTGTCAGCTCCTGCGCCTCTCCACTATCGTCCGTCTCATATTCCGGCTGGTCCTTGTTGTCGGAAGAAATTTCAGGCTCCTTCTCTTCTGCCTGCAGGTGCTTCGCCCTCCTGACCTCTTCTTCCGTAGGCAGCTGCCCAAAGGCAGCGCTCTTTGTAAAGTCATGATATACCTGCACGGTCCGTCTGGTGTCTCCCAATATCCTCTTTGCCGCTTTCACCTTTTCACTCTTTGGTATATTAGGATTGTTCACAACGGACTTTAGCTCCGAAAGCTTTCCGTTCATTTTATTCACATGAAGTCTCTCTGCCTCTTCCTTTGTTTTACAATTCCGAAGCCTTCTCTCATAGGCCTTTTGCTCTATCTTATCAGCCTTATATTCCATGTATGCCTGAGGGTCCTTCTGTTTCAGCCTGTCCAGCTCTTCCCTCGTAAGGTCCTGGCCGCTCATGAGCTTTGTGTAAATTTGATTATACTTCTCACTTTCACGGTTGGCCTCAAGCTGTTCCTTAAAGTCTTGAATCATCCGCTCCTGTGGGGTCAGCTCTGCGTCCTTCTTTTTCAAAAGGTTTCCCGATTTCTTTTTGTTTTCCCAGCTGCCTGCTGCCAGCATCTGATTTACTGCATTTCGTATCGTTCCCGCTGCCATGTACTGCCTCCCGTTCCTCAACACATTTCCATTTCCTATTTTGGTTATCGGATCATCAGGCTGTTTATTACATAGCAAATAGCATATTACTTTTCATGATATTGATACTTTTTCAGCTTCCTGCCTGTAATGATACAAATTAAGCTTCCGCTTACACCCAGAATAAACATCATAAGCGCGGCGCCGGAGCCCTTGCCTGTTCCAAAGCAGGCTTTTAAAATGGATACATCACCATATATGCGCATAAATGGCTCACACACATTATCTACCATAAAGCCGCCGATAAATAATCCTATCGGAATGGTGAAAAACTGAAATGTATTGCGGCAGGCATAAACACGTCCCTGCAGCTCCACGGGAATGGAGGTTCTGAGAATCACATCCATGTTGGCGCTCATAATCGGCACAAGAATCCACCCAATCACCTGGCCTATGCACCACAATACAGGTTCTCGGGAAAATGCCAGCAAAAAATTTTCAGTACTTAACGAAAAAAGCATCGTCAGGTAAATAATCCGTACTCTATCCTTCGGTTTTGGCAAAATTGAAACTAACAGACTGCCTAAGATCATCGCAATACCGGCGCAGGATGTAACAATCCCAAGAACGGAGGAGCCTCCTTTGGGATTGGGAAGAACATAACCGGGCAAGGCTGCATCAAAGGCAGATGCCACGAAATTAACGCCGGACATGAAAAGAATCAGCGCCATAAGAAGCGGATTTTCCTTCAAAAACACCAGTCCGTCCTTTGCAAGATAAAGTATATTTTCCTCCTTTGCGCTTCCGCTTTCCGGGATTTTGATAAAAAACAATAATGCCGCAAAGGCAACTGCAAAGCTCCCAATATCAACTGCTATGACAGCATTCAGTCCTGCTAATGCGTACAATGACGTGGCAATTAAAGGATTCAATATGGATATCAGCGATCTTGACAAAGAACGCAGGCCGCTTGTCTTCTGATAATACTTTTCCGGTATGACAAGCGTCATTGCAACCTCAGAAGCAGGCTGCTGCACTGTATTCATTAACCCGGAAACCCCATTCAAAATATATAGATGCCATACCGCCAGACAATTTGTCCGAAATAATACAAATACAATGATTGTACATATTGCTGCAAACACATCGCAGCTAAGCATCGTCTTCTTTTTGTCAAATCGGTCTGTCAGCGCTCCGGCAAATATGCTCATAATTACATATGGCGTATAAGAACATATTGTAAGCGCAGCCGTACCTAAAGAAGAGCCTGTCTTTTCATATAACCACAATGTCAATGCAAATGCAGTAATGCTGCTGCCAAGCTGAGAAATGCTTTGGGTGCTCCAAAGAACCCAAAAATCTCTTAATTCCGATCTATGATTTTTCTTGATTAATTTCATATCTTTGCTCCTTTTATTTATGATTCATCCATAAAGCAGAAGCAAAGTCTGAGGATATCAGCAAAACGCCGTTCCTCCATGCAGCCTCCTCAGACTCTGCACGGAGCTGATGCAATACAAAGTATCATATTGTCTTCCTTCCTGAATTTTACTCTTACCTAAATTATGCCGCCCGTTTTTACTTCTTCAAACTCCTTTTGTATCTCCTCTGACGGAGCAGGCGTCAGAAGGGACACAATCACGATACAAAGGGCCGAGAACAAAAATGCAGGCAGCAGCTCATAGATGTCCCACACACCGCCCAGGGGACGCACCAAAAGGTTCCAGACAAACACCATGCCTGCGCCTCCCAGCATCCCGGCAATGGCCCCCGCCCGGGTGGTGCACTTCCAGAACAGGCTAAAGAGCATCAACGGTCCGAAGGTGGCTCCAAATCCTGCCCAGGCAAAGCTGACAATGGTAAAAATAACGCTGTTCTCATCCAGGGCGATCACAATCGCCGCAATGGCAATCACAAAAAGCGTGATTCTTGAAATATGCAGAACCTCTTTGTCAGAAGCCTTTCTTCGGAACAGTCCCTGATAAATATTCTTCGCAAATGCAGATGCCGCAATTAAAAGGTAGGAGTCGGAGGAGCTGATGGTGGCCGCAAGAATTCCCGCCATGACAAATCCAGCGATCAAAGGCGGAAGCAGACTGGTAGCCAGAAGGATAAATATGTTCTCTGCATCAGAGGACGTCAGCAGAGCCGTGGGATACAAGGCACGGCCCACCACCCCGATAAACACAGCAATGGCTAAGGAAATCACCACCCACACTGTGGCAATCCTTCTGGACCTTGTGAGTTCATTTTCATTCCGGATGGCCATAAATCGAAGAAGCACCTGGGGAACACCAAAATAACCAAGCCCCCATGCCATAGTGGATACCACGGAAAGGATGCTGTAAGAACCCTTCTCTCCAAACACCGGCTGTCCCGCCGCCACCTGCTGCACCCCATCCACTGTCTGAGGGGTAGCGATTCCGAAAAATTCAAGAAACCCCGGTATGGAGCCTACATTATCTATGACAGCATCCAGGCCGCCCGCCGCCGCAGTTCCCACGCACACAATCACTCCCAGTGCAACAATCATTACAATGGCCTGCATAAAGTCAGAAGCGCTCTCCGCAAGAAATCCGCCAATCAGGGTATAGATCAAAACAAATACAGCGCCCACAATCATCATGGGAATATACGGCATGCCAAACAGCGTGGAAAACAGCTTGCCACAGGTCACCAGACAACTGGCCGCATAAACGGTAAAGAAAATCAGAATAAACAGAGCGGATATGGTCATAATGATCTTGCTCTTTTCATGAAACCGATTTGAAAAATATTCTGGAAGGGTAATGGCGTTTCCCGCTTTCACACTGTAACGGCGAAGGCGCTTGGATACCATGAGCCAATTCACATAGGTGCCCACAGCCAGACCGATGGCCGTCCAGGCTGCGTCTGCAATTCCGCACCAATAGGCAACGCCCGGCAGTCCCATAAGCAGCCATCCGGACATGTCCGAAGCCTCGGCGCTCATAGCCGTGACCCACGGCCCCAGGCTTCTTCCTCCCAGAAAATAAGCATCCGAATTGGCGTTTGCCCTTTTTGCAAAGGTTACTCCCAGTATAATAACCACCGCCATATAAGTGACCATCGCAATCAATATTTGTACTGTGTCTCCCATTTTCTGCCCTCTCCCATTTCTGTCAGTTCAGTCTTTATTGTGCATGGACTTAATTATAATCAAAAAATGACAATCCAGCAACTATACTATGTCACATTTTTTTGATTGGATGGCGAATCACAGTTTTTAATTTTTCCGGAGCACATCTTCTGGGGTCAGACAGATAGATTTCGTGATGCCTTCTGCATAGGGGCCGATGTGCAGGCACTGAACACATTCCCCCTCTTCATATATGAGGAATTACACCTTGGAAAAGTCTGTTTTCTTTTTGACTGCTGCCTCTTTGACCGCCCAGTCAAAATCATCCTTTGTCACAAAATCGGGCAGACGGATCGCCTTTCTCACGGACTGCAATATATTTTCATGGCCGGCACCTTTACGATGCCTGGTTCCTTCGGAGGCATATAAAATTCTTTATACTCTTTCTTATAATCAAATGCCATGGCTGTTCTATACTCCTTTCAGATTGGAAACCCGGACAGCTATGCTCTCCTCAAATTCAGCGTCCTTCAGATTGGGGTCCCTCGTTTCCCTCCAAATGCCGCAGGGAAGAGACTTGCAGTCTTTGCAGGCAGCATACCTGTGTTTATTTACACAGCAGGCATAAATGGGACAGGGTTTTCCACTTTCCGCATGGAATACCTTTCCACTGCATTCGTTGCAGCCCTTGCATAGATTGCCGTAAAAACCACATGTACTGCATTCTGTGCCGCATGCCGTCAATCCAAGAATCTCCCTCTGCCGTTTCTTTGAAAAGCCTGCCAGAACCAGGCCGTAGGATTTATCCAGCAAGTCGCGCAGCAGGTCATCCGGGACTTTTCCATCCGGCTTCACAGAATTCCAATGCTGCTTATCCGAGTAATATCCGGGAATGATATCCTCATACTGGGAGCGCAGAAAATCCCCCTCCATGGGCTCCAGCTTTAAATTAATGTAGTAAGGCTGATTCTGTCTGTTTAGACAGATGGCCGCGAACATTTTTCCACCCACATGATAGCGAATCCAATTCCATGTCTCCTGTAAATCCTTTGTCACACCTCTTTTTTGAAGCAGATACTCATCCATCCATTCATAACGCATTTTTCCCTCCGTTCCAAAGCGTCACAAGCCCGGGGCCGGAACGGGAAGCGATTATTTCGGCCTTCCCTCTTCCTGTCTGTAACGCTTCCATGTGTTCTCAAGACAAGCCGCCAGCTCTGCCCGGAGACTTTCCGGCTCCAGAAGCTCTGCCTTTTCTCGAAAGGACAAAAGCCAGGTAAGCAGGTTCTCCTTGTCTGTATACTCTGCCTGAAAAAGCAGCCTTCCGTCAGGGCGGACAGTAAAGCAGCCCGTCCCAAACTCTTCTACAAGCCTCCATTTGCAATCGGCTTCAAACAATGCTTTCACGGAAATTCCCCCGGGAAATATCCGCTCGTCCGAAAGATCAGGCAGCGGCACATGGCGCCTGGCAAACACCCGGCCAGACAGCGACACCTTATCCATCCGGTTGAGCTTAAACAAGCGATAATCACCCTTCCACTTGCAAAAGCCCCACACATACCAGCTTGACCAGTGAAAAATCAGGTAGTACGGCTCTATACACCTTTCGCTTTCCCCACTGGGAGCAAAATACTGAAATTCCAGCTCTATGCTTCTGTCAATGGCCGCGCGGATCTGTTCAATTTTGGGAGCCAGCGAAGCCTTGTACCAGGAAGCCAGATCAATCAGCACCGACTGATCTCCAATCAGGAAATCCGATGAACCGACGGACAGCTTGTTCATCAGCTGCTTGTACTTATTTGTGCCGTTGATACTGTCCAGACTGCGAAGTCCTGCAAGAATATCCTGCATTTCCGCCCTGGTAAGCAAAGCGCGATCCAGCTTATAGTTTTCCATGATGGAAATACCGCCGTTTGCCCCCTGCCTTGTGACAATGGGAATTCCCGCCTTGCAGAGGGCTTCTATATCTCGTCCGATGGTTCTTCTGGAAACCTCAAACCGTTCCTCCAGCTCCGGAGCCGTAACAGCTTCTTTTTGCAGCAATATGGATAAAATCCCGATCAGCCTGTCTATCTTCATGGCGATTCCTTTCAAGCAGCTTTATGATAACACGGAAAACGAGACACCTGTATGTCTTGTTTTTGTTATATTCTGTAATCAGCCTTGTTATATAAAATATAATTCAAAAATCACTTCTTTCCCTGTCTGCACGTTGATCCGCTCCACAAAGCTTGATAATATGACCTGCGGTTTTCGGCTGAAACATTTTCTCAATGTCCGGTTTTTCTGCTTTAATGTCCAATTTTTCTGTGGATTTAAATGTGCCGCCTTGTGCTCAATCATTCAAGAGATTCTATTTCTTGTATTCCCACACTCCATATCAATGGCTTCCGAAACAGTGATGTTGTCCTTAATACACTTATTACGGAATTTATCGCCCTCCGAGTCAAACACTACATGACGGGCAGAGTGGCTAAATCTAAGGATTTCTAAGTATCTATCCTTTGTAGTCCCACTATGCTCTCGATTTGTTCTTCGTTGTCCAAACTGATACTCATGTCTTCCTCGATGATCGGCAGCTTAAATTTGATGGATTTTAACCACTGTCCATTGGCTTGGCGTTCCGG
>NZ_CALWMU010000048.1:0-20414 GCF_944382095.1 Candidatus Acetatifactor stercoripullorum | reverse complement strand
GGCACCAACAGTGAGGATGACAGACAGTATATCCAGGACGAGATTGACCAGCTGGTAACGGAGATTGACCGCGTGGCGGAAACAACTAAGTTTAATGAGACTTATCTGTTGAAGGGAAATGCAGAGGGAAGAGTGTAAAGTGCGCAGACTGCTCAAATAGCGGGCGTGAATGCTACTATGCTGGCTGGCACAACTGCCCAGGCCGGGGATGTGGTTCTTGGCACTGTGGGAATTGAAGTTACCGGCACCTATGGTCATGCGACTGTTGATGCAGAAGCTCTTGGAAAAAGTAGCGGAGCAATCGCTACGGCCCTCGATACTGCTGCGAACAATGGTGCGATCACGTTAACTTATAGTCAGGCAGACCAAAGCTGGAAGCTGGGTGGTGCAAATGTGTCTGCGGAGGAACTGGCGGACGCTGGTATCACAATCAGCACAACCGATGGACCTAATAATGATGAAACAATTATACTGACTAAGAAATTGGTCGCAAATCCTGACTTGGCTGAGACCGGCGTCACATATGATGCAACTACTGTAACAGCTACCAATCTCGCAGAAGTCAGTGTGGGCGATGATGTGAAAGCTACTATAAAAGTTGATGAAAATGGTGTGGCTACCCTAGAAGAGTATGATGACACCTATGTTCCCGATGCTATCAGCCTTGATCTGCATGTTGGGGCCGATTCCTCTTCCGACAACAAGATTGAGATGAAGATCGATTCCATGAGCTCCAAAGCGATAGGAGTGGACGGGCTGCTTGTAAATGGAAAAGACAGCACGAATGCAGACGCAGCCATCGACACCATTTCCGCAGCGATCCAGAAGGTTTCCACCCAGCGTTCCGCTCTCGGTGCAGTACAGAACCGTCTGGAGCACACCATCAACAACCTTGACAACGTTGTGGAAAATACCACTGCAGCAGAGAGCCAGATTCGTGATACGGATATGGCTACCGAGATGGTGAAATACTCCAACAACCAGATTCTTGCACAGGCAGGCCAGGCAATGCTGGCACAGGCAAATCAGGCAAACCAGGGCGTTTTGTCACTGTTAAGCTAATGCAGGCATGAAAATTTAACAAAATAAAATGGACAAAGGGCGGCTTTCGGGCGGCCCTTTGCCAGTTTATGAAGCAAATTAAGTGAGACAGATGCAAAAGATAACTGCTTTATTTTACGACATTTGGTATAATGTTTGATAAAGACCACTTCTTCTTATTATTTTTGCAGGTGATGAATATGAGGCATGTAATACACATTTATGGGGCGTCCGGTTCAGGAACATCTACGTTGGGCAGAAAAATCAGTGAAGAATTAGGTTATAAGTTTATGGATACCGACGATTATTTCTGGCTGCCTACCAATCCGCAGTATACGACGAAAAGAAGCAAGGAGGAACGTCTTGCCTTAATGAAAAAGGATATTTACGAAGCCGATAATGTAGTAATTTCCGGTTCTTTGACAGATTGGGGGGACGAATTGATTCCGTTATTTACACTGGCGGTCAGGCTGGTTACAGACACTGAAACAAGAATTGATAGATTAAAGCGCAGAGAGAAGCAAAAATTTGGAGAACGAATCATGCCTGGCGGTGATATGTATACAAATCATATGGAATTTCTTGATTGGGCGGGAAAATATGATACCGGAAGTGTCAATATGAGAAGCAAGGCAAAGCATGATGAATGGCAGAAACTTTTAAGAAGGTACAAGCAGAAATATGAAATTATTATATGGAACAAGTAATCAGGCAAAATTATCCGTAATGAAAAGCAGGCTTGAAAAACTAGGCGTAGAGCTGATTGGCTTGAGTGATTTAAAGGCAGAAGGAATTACAATTCCGGAAGTGCCGGAGAAGGGAAATACACCGCTTGAAAATGCGAGGCAGAAAGCGACCGCCTATTATAAGGCCTTTCAAATGCCGGTGTTTTCCTGTGATTCGGGACTGTATTTTGATAATGTTCCAGACGGGGTTCAGCCAGGGGTGCATGTGCGCAACGTGAATGGAAAATGTTTATCCGATGCAGAAATGATAGAATATTATGCAGGTCTTGTAAGACAGTATGGCAACCTTGCTGCACGGTATAAAAATGCAATTTGCTTTACCCCATAGTGCAGTAAGAAAAAAGGGATTTCCGCTGGACAGTATGTCGATTGATAGAAAAACCAATAAGTATTATTATGATTTATCGGCTGATGAATTAGAACAGCTTGCTGTGGAAGACGGGTTTTTGAAGTTTTTTGAGAAGGTTTTAGATTTGAGCTTGGAGTGTGGTTGTGTGGAAGTGCAATTTGGAAAAAATAGTGATATAGATGAGTGGATGAAGCTTGTTACAGAAATCAGCTGGAATTTTCCGGGATTAGAGACGAAAGAAAAAATAGAGGAACATCGGGAAACTGTTTTACGCTTTATAAGCAAAGAACAGGCTTTGTGTGTGAAAGACGGTGCAAAAATAATAGGGGTTCTTTTGTTTTCAAGAGAACATAATATGATTTGCTGTTTAGGTGTTTCACCCCGCTGCAGAAGAAGAGGAATCGCTTCCGGTTTATTAGTAAAGGCATTAGATAATCTGGATAGAACAAAAGACATTACAGTATCAACTTTTCGAGAAGAAGATGAAAAAGGGCTTGCTCCAAGGGCTTTCTACAAAAAATATGGTTTTGTGGAAGATGAACCAATGGAAGAATTTGGATATCCCAGTCAAAAGTTTACACTACACCCATAAATTCTAAAAACAGCTGAACACAGGCAGGAGTATTTGGCTGAATTTGTGGCGGAGTGGGAAGGAGCAAGGTGATATTATTGGAGATGATGAAAAAATATGAGTATAGAAAAGCGACACAGTCAGACATTGAAGAATTGGTGAAAACAAGAATGATTGTCCTTCGTGCGGCGAATAAGCTGTCAGATGCTGTGGATATGTCCGAGGTGGAACAGGAATCTTATGTATATTATAAACGGGCGTTGGAAACTGGCGGGCACATAGCATATCTGGTATATGATAATGGAAAATTTATTGGTGCAGGGGGTGTGAGCTTTTATCAGGTTATGCCAACCTATCATAATCCCAGTGGGAAAAAGGCTTATATTATGAATATGTATACTGCACCGGAATATCGAAGACAAGGAATTGCATTTCGCACATTGGATTTATTAGTGAAAGACGTGAAGGAACAGGGCGTCACACAGATTGCGTTAGAGGCAACGGATATGGGGCGGCCATTGTATGAGAAATACGGATTTGTAAAAATGGAAGAGGAAATGTTTTTTCCCGGTTCCTAAATTTCTACAGAACATTTACAAGCAACCCCAATAATGCTATTATGCAATCAGAAAAGGAACAACGGCCCATAAGGGGTTGCCCGATTGTCAGAATAGCAAAGCCACCCTTAACCGTCCAAAGTATCAGGGTGGTTTTGCTATGTAAGGCTGCTTATAAAACGTAAAACGAATGCAGGCAATGCCAAAAGGAAAAGACCAATTTACGCAAGGAGAGAAGTTTCATGAGGCAACCGATTTTTATGCGTGGAAAGGCTATGATTTCGATATACTGAACGAGCTGGATGATGCGGACTATATCCGGCAGGGAAATCATCCATCCCGTTCCAGGTCGGTATATATTACGGAAAGCGGCATTGGGCAGGCGAAAGAGCTTTTAGCCAAGTACGGTATAAACGATTGGAAACAGGGGTGAGAAAAGGATTGTTCACTATCTACTGGAGAAAGGTGGAAAAATATGTTATTGTATCATGGTTCAAAAAGTGGAATACAAGGAGACATTAAGCCTGAAAGCAGGATGTCATGTGACTTCGGCTGCGGATTTTATATGGGAGATAAGCCAGACCAGCCAAAGGGCTTGATTGCATCATATGAAAATAACAAGTTTTACGAGATAGAGTACAATTCAGATGGATTAAAAATAAAAACATTTGAAGATAATTATGTAGATCAGATCGATTGGGCACTATTCATTGCATACAATAGACAACCAGAAAAATTAGCAGAATACGACCAGCTATGCAAGAGGTATAAGGCATATAATGAATTATATGATATGATTGTTGGCGTAATTGCAGATGATAAAATGACACAGGTAATGCAATTATTTTTTAATGGACAGATGTGTGACAAGGCATTTATTGAGGCAATGAGGTATGTAAAGTTAGGCAGGCAGTATGTATTAAAAACATATGAAGCATGCAGTAAATGGCGTTTTAATGTCATAAAAGAATATAAACTCACAGATGCTGATAAAAAATTAATCATATCACAGAATATAAATAGAACGAACCAGTTAAGTACTATGATAAACCAAATTCAGACTAAATATAGACGAGCGCAAGATGTGAAATTCTTCGATGAAATAATAGAGGAGTGGAATAAATAATGGATGCAACAACTTTTAACATTGGGATATGCGAAATGTCAGCAGATTTATTTGTACTGTCTGTTAAAAGAGGTTACGATTCAAAGGATTTTATAGAAAAATTAATGAAATCAGAGACTGCAACACATTTATATAATAAGACGGATACGCAGATGTGGTTAGGCTCAAATTATATAATGGAAACCCTGGAACAAGAGGTACAGATTAAAAAAGGAGAGATATATCCAGAAGATTTAATGTCATGGATAGGATATTTATTTGCCTGCTGGAATTTTACATATGCTGACGATACACCAAAAGATATGATAAAACAGGCGCCAGTAGAAGTCTTGATACTGGCATATCAAGGGCTGCACGTGTTATCATTTGAAGATGCAATCAGGGAGTTGAAAAACATATACAAAGAAAAGCGGAAAAAATAATCGTTCAGCCCTAAATTTCTACAGAACATTTCCCCTTTTGACAAATTAAATTGTAGCATACTGTTACGATATTTGATATAATGTTCGGTAAGGGCAGAGTCAAATACGGGAAAGGGCGTCTGCCGTGTTCATACGAGCAGGCGCCCTTTCCCGTATTTGACGAGCGAAGCGAGCGCAGTAAGCTGTTTGGGACGGCGTGGCAAGGAGCAAATGAATGAAGAAACGAATCAAACTGAAAGGGAGAATCAAAAGCTACATACTGTTTGGCATATACCTGGGTATTCTGCTGTTTATTGTGGCTGGCGCCGTATTTATGATAGATTACCGGGCTGGAATTTTGCTGGGAGCCTTTACGGTATTTTATTTTGTGGTCACCCTGACGCTTTATTTTTATAACAAGCCCGTTATTATGAACGAGCTGATCAGCTTCGCCACAGAATACGGACAGATACAAAAAAAGCTTCTGCGGGACCTGGATTTGCCCTACGCCCTGCTGGACGATGCAGGCAGAGTGATTTGGACTAACATTACCTTTGAAAATGTGATTCACCAGCCCAAAGGATATAACAAATCCATCACCTCCCTTTTTCCCACGATTACAAGGGACAGGCTTCCGGACGATACAGGAGTGGACGAAGCCCAGTATGAGCTGGAGTACGAGGGCAGTGAATATGTGGCCAAGTTTAAGAAAATTTCTCTGAAGGATATGGCGGAAAACAGCGATATGATAGAGGCCAAGGACTATAACGGATACCTGATCGCCGTCTATCTTTTCGACGAAACCGCCCTGCACATTGCGCTGCAGGAGGTGGATGACCAAAGCCTTTCGGTGGGCATGATTTATCTGGATAACTATGAGGAAGCCCTGGAGAGTGTGGAGGAGGTGCGTCGTTCTCTGCTCATTGCGCTGATTGACAGGAAGGTGAACAAATATATCTCTTCTCTGGACGGCATCAGCAAAAAGCTGGAAAAAGACAAATACCTGGTGATTCTCCGCAAAAAAACAATTGCCCAGCTGCAGGAAAGCCGTTTTGACCTGCTGGAGGAGGTAAAAACCGTTAACATCGGGAACGAGATGGCAGTGACCATCAGCATCGGTATTGGATTGGATGGTCTGACCTACGCACAGAATTATGAGTTTGCCAGAAACGCCATTGATCTTGCGCTGGGAAGAGGCGGCGATCAGGCGGTGATAAAAACCCCTGAAAGCATCACCTACTATGGAGGAAAGAGCCAGCAGGTAGAGAAAAATACAAGGGTGAAGGCCCGGGTAAAGGCTCACGCGCTGCGGGAGATTATTACCGGCAAGGACAAGGTGCTGGTAATGGGGCACCGTATGCCGGATGTGGACAGCTTTGGCGCCGCAGTGGGCATCTACCGGATCGCCCAGACACTGGGACGTAAAACCCACATTGTGCTGAACGATGTGACCAGCGCCATTCAGCCCATGGTGGACCTGTTTAGAAACAATCCTGAGTATGATGAGGATATGATCATAGACAGCCAGCAGGCCATTGAAGCGGCGGGAAGCAATGCGGTGCTGGTGGTGGTGGATGTAAACAAGCCCTCCATTACCGAATGCCCCGATCTGCTGCGGTTTTGTAAGTCGGTGGTGGTGCTGGACCATCACAGACAGGGCACGGAAACCATAGAAAACGCCACACTTTCTTATGTAGAACCCTATGCCTCCTCTGCCTGCGAGATGGTTTCAGAGATTCTTCAATATACCTATGATAACATTAAGATACGCACAGAAGAAGCAGACTGTATGTATTCCGGCATTATGATCGACACCAATAATTTCATGACCAAGACCGGTGTACGGACCTTTGAGGCGGCTGCATTTCTGCGGCGAAACGGGGCGGATGTGACCCGGGTGAGAAAGCTTTTCCGGGAAGATGCCGCAGAATACAAGGCGAAGGCGGATGCGGTCAGTCAGGCAGAAATCTACAAGCAGTACTTTGCAATTTCCGTCTGCACTGCGGACGAGCTGCCAAGCCCCACGATTATTGGCGCCCAGGCGGCCAATGAGCTGTTAAATATCAAGGGAATCAAGGCAAGCTTTGTGCTCACGGATTATCAGGGAAAGATTTATGTGAGCGCTCGTTCCATAGATGAGGTGAATGTACAGATCATTATGGAGAGAATGGGAGGCGGCGGCCATATGAACACCGCAGCCTGTCAGCTGGAGGGCACGGGGCTTGCAGAGGCCATCGGCATTTTAAAGCGCACTATCGACAGTATGCTGGAAAATGGTGAAATATAAGATGGAGGAAGCGCAGAGGGAAGCGCAGAAATGAGGAGAAAATGAAGATAATTTTATTACAGGACGAGAAGAAGCTGGGAAAAAAGGGCGACATTGTGGAGGTCAGCGAGGGCTACGCAAGAAATTATATTATCCCTAAAAAAATCGGCGTGGAGGCAACGGCGCAAAACAGAAATGACCTGAAGCTGCAGAAGGCACATCAGGAAAAGCTGGCAAAAGAGCAGCTGGATGCTGCAAAAGCGCTGGCAGCAGAGATTGAGTCAAAGCAGGTGATTGTAAAAATGAAGGCCGGGGAGGGAGGAAGAACCTTCGGTTCCATCTCCTCCAAGGAAATTGCGGCAGCCTGCAAGGAACAGAATGGAATCGAGCTGGATAAGAAAAAAATCCAGCTTCAGGAAAACCTTAAGAGCTTCGGCTCCTATGAGGTGACAGTAAAGCTGCATCCCCAGGTGAGCGCAAAGCTTGCGGTAAAGGTAGTGGAGGCGTAGGCAGAGCAGAAAGGTAGCAGTTGGAATGCCCACGATGGAAGAAAATGTATTAAAAAGAATATTACCTCACAGCGTGGAGGCGGAGCAGTCCGTTATCGGTTCCATGATCATGGACCGCGAGGCTATCATAGTGGCCTCTGAGCTGATTACGGGAGAGGACTTCTACAATAAACAGTACGGCATTTTGTTTGAGGCTATGGTGGAGCTGAACGAGGAGGGAAGCCCTGTGGACCTGGTCACCCTGCAGAACAGGCTGCGGGAGAAGGACGTGCCTCCCGAGGTCAGCAGCCTGGAGTTTGTCCGGGAGCTGATTACAGTGGTTCCCACCTCTGCCAACATTAAGTATTACGCAAACATTGTTGCGGAAAAGTCTACGCTGCGCAAGCTGATCCGCCTGAATGAGGAGATCGCCAACACCTGCTATGCGGGGAAGGAAAGCCTGGAATTTATCCTGGAGGATACGGAAAAGAGGGTTTTCCAGCTGGTGCAGAAGCGTAATCTGGGTGACTTTGTTCCTATCCGGCAGATTGTAATGAATGCCATGGACAGGATTGAGATTGCTTCCAAAAACAAGGGAAGCGTTACGGGGATTCCCACAGGCTTTACGGATTTGGATTACCGGACTGCGGGTATGCAGCCCTCGGATCTTGTGCTGATTGCGGCCCGTCCGTCCATGGGAAAAACAGCTTTTGTGCTGAATATCGCACAGTATGTAGCCTTTAAGAAAAAGCTGACGGTGGCTATTTTCAGTCTGGAGATGAGCAAGGAACAGCTGGTGAACCGTATGTTTTCCCTGGAATCCAGTGTGGACGCCCAGAAGCTGAGAACAGGGCAGCTAAACGATCAGGAGTGGGAACGGTTGATTGAAAGCGCAGGAGTGATTGGCCGGTCCAATCTGATTATTGATGATACGCCGGGCATCAGCGTTTCAGAGCTGCGCTCCAAATGCCGGAAATTTAAGCTGGAGCATGATTTGTCCATGATCATCATTGACTATCTGCAGTTGATGAGCGGCAGCGGAAGAACCGATTCCAGGCAGCAGGAGATTTCCGATATTTCCAGATCGCTGAAATCCTTAGCCAGGGAGCTGGGAGTGCCGGTGCTTGCTTTATCCCAGCTGAGCCGTGCGGTGGAGCAGCGGCCGGATCACCGCCCAATGCTCTCGGACCTGAGAGAGTCTGGGGCAATAGAGCAGGATGCGGACGTGGTTATGTTCCTTTACCGGGACGATTATTATAATCATGATTCTGAGAAAAAGGGAGTGTCTGAGGTAATCATTGCCAAGCAGAGAAATGGTCCCATTGGAACCGTGGAGCTGGCCTGGCTGCCGGAGTACACAAAATTTGCCAATCTGGAACGTTCCGGAAGGGATTAAAAAGCATAAATCAGTTACGAAAGAGAACAGCATAAACAGGCAGTTCTCTTTTTTGTTAAAAAATCATAGGTAACTGCGAAACTCGATTAGAAAGGGGAAGAGAATATGGGCCAATATTTATTGATTTCTGACGCTGCAAAAGAAGTAAAGGTGGAAAGTCATGTGCTGCGCTACTGGGAGGAGGAGCTGCATCTGCCCATCAAGCGCAATGAGCTTGGACACCGCTATTACACAAGCGAGGATGTGGAACGGTTTAAACAGATTAAGAGTATGAAGGAAAGGGGATTGCAATTGAAGGCGATAAAGATGATTTTGAGGGATGGAAAGCTGAATGTACTGCCCCAGGAGGATGAGGAGAAGGAAAAGAAGGAGTCCCAGCCCGGTATGGCCATTGACATTATTGACAGCAGAGAGCCTGTGCCTGAGAGGGACGATAGAGAAATGGTAAAGGAGAGCCGGGAGGAGAAGTCCAGGAGACTGCAGTGGCTTTTGCAGCAGCTGATTCGGGAAACCCTTCGGGAAAACAATCAAGAGCTGTGCAGAGAGATCAGAGAGAGCGTAGTAAAGGAGCTGGATTATCAATTCAGGATGCAGGAAGAGCGGGAAGAGGTCAGGGACCGGGTCAATGCACAGCGCAATGAGGAATATTACCAGCGGATGGACGACCTTCTCCGTAAGAAAAGTAGAAAGCTTTTGCGGGGAAAAAAGGAAAACGCCAGCTTGAATGATAGTCTGAACCAAGGCGGTGGAAGCGGTTCAGAGCAGAAGCAGCCTTTTGGGGAACAGCGGCCGGAAAAGAAGGCAAAAAAGAAGAGGCATTCTATTTTTTGAATGCCTCTTTCCGCGGAAAATTATTCTCCTTCGGAAATAGCGCCTACGGGACACTGTCCTGCGCAGGAGCCGCAGTCAATACATTTGTCGGCATCAATTTCAAATTTGCCGTCTCCCATGCTGATAGCGCCTACAGGGCACTGTGCCTCACATGCACCACAAGCCACACAAGAATCACCAATTACGTATGCCATGCTTTTAATCCTCCTTCAATGAACCCAATCGCATTTGATATTTTATTATCAATTACATACTCTATTTTAATATAAACCCATGGGGAATACAAGGGAAATGTGCGATAATTTTAGCTGATTATTTTATTCCTTTTCTTCTCTGCGCTTTCTGATTCCATTGAGAATCACTTCCTTTTTCTCCACTACCTTGTTTTTGTCCATGGCGGGAACACCGGCAAGCTTATAGGGAATCCCCAGCTTCTTGTATTTTGCCTCGCCCATGGTGTGGTAGGGAAGCACGTCCAGCGCTTTGAGGTTGGAGAACTGTCCGATAAAATACCCAAGCTCAAACAGATATTTATCGTCATCCGTCAGGCCGGGCACTACTACGTGGCGAATCCACATATCTACGTGCTTTTCGTCCAGATATTTGGCAAAGGCCAGAATTCCGTCGTTGGGCTGCTGCGTCAGCTCCAAATGCTTTTGGGGATCGATATGCTTGATGTCCAGCATGACAAGATCGGTGAGCTCCATAAGACGGTCCAGCTTTTCAATAAAGGCTTTGTTGTCCGGCTTATAGGCAATTCCTGAGGTGTCAATGCAGGTATGCACGTTGTCGCGCTTTGCCAGAGTGAACAGGTCGATCAAAAAATCTACCTGCATCAGAGGCTCGCCTCCTGTTACGGTAATGCCGCCATTTTTGTAAAAATCCTTATTTCTGTTGTATTGTTCGTAAATTTCCTCCGGTTCCATCATTGTGCCGCCGGTCATGGGCCAGGTGTCGGGATTGTGACAGTAGGCACAGCGCATGGGACAGCCCTGTACAAATACCACAAACCGTGTACCGGGTCCGTCCACGGTTCCAAAGCTTTCCAGTGAATGTATTCTGCCTTGCATAGCTTCTCCTTTCAAATGGATATATAATAGTACTGCTAAAGGAAAAAGGAGTCGGAAAAGGTAAGTCCGGCTCCTTTGTGTTTCGGTTTTATTCTATTTCCCGGCTTTTAAATAAATTAAATGCTCTCATGGAAGGTACGGGAAATAACGTCAGCCTGCTGTTCAGGAGTTAACTTGATAAAGTTAACAGCGTATCCTGATACACGGATTGTAAGCTGAGGATAATTCTCAGGATGCTTCTGAGCGTCCAATAAGGTGTCTCTGTTTAATACGTTAACATTCAAATGATGTCCGCCTTTGGTTGCGTAACCATCCAATAATGAAACCAGGTTGTCTACCTGTGCTGCACTTGCTGCCATAATTTTTTCCTCCTTAATCAATTATCAATATAATAGGGCTGGGAAAGGACGATTAGTGATAATCGTCCAGTCCCTGCTCAAGAGTGGGGACACTGCAGGCCAGCGGTGTTCTGGAACAGTCCGTGCAGCCCATTGTCTGAACGTTCTTGGACGCTTCTTCTGCCTGGTCATAATTCACGTTTACATGTCCCACACCTTCGGTCATTCCCGAATCCAGCATTTTTATCAGATCGTCAATCATTGCCTTTTCGTCCATTTGTGTCACCTCACTGTATCATTTTTTGTTTCAGGGTTGCTTATTTGTTCAAATCCAGCTCGATATCGCCGGCAAATACCTGATCCTCTTTGCCCAGTGCTCCAGGAATGATGGTGAAGGTATTGGAGATACCATCCTGTGCATCATTGAAAGGAAGCTTGGATACAGAGGACAGGGATGCTACCGCACCATGAGTATCGCGTCCGTGCATCGGGTTAGCACCAGGAGCGAAAGGCTGTCCCTTTTTACGTCCGTCAGGAGTATTACCAGTAGCCTTGCCGTAGGTTACGTTGGAGGTAATGGTCAGGATGGAAGTAGTGGGAACACCGTTTCTGTAGGTATGGTGTCTTCTTACTGCCGTCATGAACTTGTGTACAACATCCTGTGCAATGTCGTCAACACGGTCATCGTCGTTGCCGTATTTCGGGAATTCGCCGGTGGTCTTGAAGTCAACGATAACACCGTCCTCGTCACGCACAACCTCAACCTTTGCATACTTGATAGCGGACAGGGAGTCAGCTACGATGGACAGACCTGCAATACCGGTTGCGAAATAACGCTTTACGTCTCTGTCATGAAGAGCCATCTCTGCTCTCTCGTAGCAGTATTTGTCGTGCATATAGTGGATAATGTTCAGGGTGTTTACATAAACATCTGCCTGCCACTCCATCATATCAATGAATTTTGCATATACATCATCGTAGTCAAGCACATCGCCTTCCACAGGACGATACTTAGGTCCAACCTGCTTCTTGGTAACCTCGTCTACACCGCCGTTCAAAGCGTACAGCAGACATTTAGCCAGGTTTGCACGAGCGCCGAAGAACTGCATTTCCTTACCGATTACCATGGAGGATACGCAGCATGCAATGCCGTAGTCATCGCCGTGGGTCACTCTCATAAGGTCATCGTTCTCGTACTGGATGGAAGAGGTCTGGATAGACATCTTAGCGCAGTACTTTTTCCAATTCTGAGGAAGTCTGGTGGACCACAGAACTGTCAGGTTGGGCTCGGGAGCAGGTCCAAGGTTTGTCAGGGTGTGCAGATAACGGAAGCTCATCTTGGTAACCATGTGTCTGCCGTCAACGCCAACACCGCCCAGAGACTCGGTAACCCATACGGGATCGCCTGCGAAAATCTGGTTGTACTCGGGAGTACGTGCAAATTTGATACATCTTAACTTCATAATGAAGTGATCAACAAACTCCTGAATCTCCTGCTCGGTGAAGGTTCCGTTTGCAAGGTCTCTCTCTGCGTAGCAGTCAAGGAAGGTGGAGGTACGTCCCAGGGACATAGCAGCGCCGTTCTGCTCCTTTACTGCGCACAGATAACCGAAGTAGGTCCACTGAATTGCTTCCTTTACGTTGGAAGCGGGCTTGGAAATATCAAATCCGTAGGAAGCTGCCATCTCCTTCATCATCTTAAGAGCCAGCATCTGCTCGGAAAGCTCCTCGCGGAGACGGATCACGTCATCGGTCATTACACGGCCGGTAGAATCCTTCTGTGCCTGCTTGTCTTCGATCAGTCTGTCGATACCGTACAGAGCAACACGTCTGTAGTCGCCGATAATACGTCCACGTCCGTAAGCGTCCGGGAGACCTGTGATAATATGAGAAGAACGGCAGGCTCTCATTTCCTGATTGTAAGCATCAAAGCAGCCTGCATTGTGTGTTTTTCTGTGAATGGTGAAAAACTCACTGATCTCAGGATCAACCTCATAACCGTTGTCGGCACATGCCTTCTCTGCCATACGGATACCGCCGTAAGGCTGCAAGGAACGCTTGAAAGGCTTGTCAGTCTGGAAGCCTACAATGGTTTCCTTGCTCTTATCAAGATATCCGGGGCCGTGAGAAGTGATGGTAGAAATAACCCTGGTATCCATATCAAGGACACCGCCGGCCTCTCTCTCCTGCTTCTGCAGATCAAGTACCTGCGCCCACAGATCCTTGGTGTTCTGTGTAGCCTCAGCCAGAAAGCTCTCATCACCATCGTAGGGATGATAGTTTTTCTGGATGAAGTCGCGGACATTGACTTCTTTGTCCCATTTGCCGCCTACAAAATCTTTCCACTCTGGTCTCATTTTGAAATAGCCTCCTATTTAAAAAATTAAATTATTGGGTACATCTAATCCTTAGTTTCATTATATGAAAAAGCAGTTGGACAGTCAAGCAGCGGCGTGTACTTTTTTTGGTACAAAGCCGCATATTTTCTGGATTCTTTATAAGAATTACAGATTCTTTTCAGAGAGATTTTATATTTGTGAATAGCTTGCAAGATTGTGGGGAAAGTATTATACTAAAAGGGCCGAAAACGGCGGAAAGGAGAACACTATGAGTGGAATTACGAAAGAAATGACCATTGGCGAAATTCTTCGCACCAACCCTGATGTGGCGCCCGTCCTTATGGATGCCGGAATGCACTGTCTCGGCTGCCCTTCGGCCCAGGCAGAATCCCTGGAGGAAGCTGCGATGGTACATGGAATTGACATAGATGCCCTTATGGCAGCTATTGAGGCAGTTTAACCGCAGCAGCCGCTTTTATGAATGCAGAGGGATAAACACAGCCGCCTGAGCTTACTGGCTCAGGCGGCTGTGCCTTTTTCCTGCGTGCGCCTGATGGCGCACACTTTACATATTTCCCAAAGCGCCTACGGCATCCTTTTCCACCAGGGCATCATAATGCTCTGCCAGGAAAGTGGGACTGCCGGAGAGAGAACGCTGCAGCGCGCCATACTCGGAGACAATGTTGCAGGCCCTGTCAAAAACCTCCTTTGAGGCCTTGCCCTGGGTCAGCGCGAGCAGATATCGGCCGGTGCGGTCATCCTTATACAGTGTGCTTTCTCCGGTGTAATGCCGGGAAATCACCTGGGAAGCTCTGATTACCTGCTGGAGGGATTCCATAAGAAAGATATGGGTGGGCGCTGCTTCGTTTTGATTGGAAGCGGCCGCTTTGCCCTCCTGGCTCTCAGCGTTTGCCTTGCGGTTTGTCTGGATCCTGCGAAACAAATCAAGCACCTCGTCAGAGGGAGATTCATAATATTCGTCGTCGTTATTTTCCTCGGTGACAGATGGGGCAAATCTGGAGAAACGGGTATCCAGTTCCTCGGGGTCCTCCACCTTTGTGATAATCAGAACAATACATTCCGCATTCAGGGGAATTGCTTCTATCATCAGGGGAATGTCTTCCGCCTCAAAGCCAAATTCAAAATTTGCCTGCTGCATCATGTCCCGAAAGAGAGTCTTAGCCTTTTCAGTGCCATAGGCAAGTTCGCTGATTTTCAGCTCACGGCTTGCCAGATCTTCTCTGGTCAAAGTACAGCGTATCTGGTTTTCATTTACTTTTTCTATTTTCATACGGCAACCCTTCCTTTCTGCATCCCGGGGGATGCTGAGTAGCGTGCAAAAATCCTATCTTATAAGTGTGTTTTGATTAAAAGTATATTATACTTTCGCCCGCTTTAAGTCAATAGCCGGAAATGACTTTAAGAATATTTAATAATTTTAATAAAACTATTGCAAAAAAATTCCATATAAGATATAATTCACTGCATAAGTGCCTTCAGTACTCTGGTACGGAAAGGAGGCAGCAGTCTGAATTCTATTTCTGGTTGACTTTGACATGGGAACGAGTCGTTCCGCTTTCATCCTTTTTACTATATCTATTATACCATATTATATGACAGAGGTGTAGCCGCTGACATATATTTAAGGATGTCTTACAGGCATGGTGCAAGGGAGCATAGCCGCTTAAAACCGCCTGTTCATAGTGATTCAACTACTAATTTTCACCTTTATAATTCATTTTAAACATTAGAAGCATTAGCAAATTTTAACTAATGCAGAATCATGTACTGCTGAAGGCACTGAAAAAAGCTTCCGCTAAAATCAATGTATCACAGGGCAAGAGGGAAAAGCCTTTGGCCCCTGCTTTTGGTCCGGAAGCTTGGAAACAGGAGGAATTCCAATGAAAGAACCTGATGCTGCCGAAAGGAGTATGATTGATTCCCTGGAGCAGATGCAGAAGGCAGGCGCAAAATTTTTTGTGGATGGAGAGCCGGTTTCCTTTGATGAGGCGCTGAAACGCACCGTCAGGGAGGAGCATGCTTACATGGCGGATTATATTGTAAGTCCTGCGGGCAAAGTGGAGCAGGTGCGCTTTGACAAGGTGGATCTGCCGTAAAATGTCAGTACGATTTCTGACAAAATGCCGCTTTTGATGTAAGGCAGCAGAAAGCGTGATTTGGATGCTTTTTACTGCCGGCATAAGGATTGCCTCTCATGCTGAAGGACTGCGCATATCAGCTGCGCAGATTAATAGAAAAAGTGGCAATTTGTCATATTGTGTGATAGAATATAACTGTTCTGCCCCACGGCCGGTATTGGCGGGCGGCATGGACAGTTATATTCAGGAACACGAATTATTTTTCAGAAAGGTACATTATGAAAAGGAAAATTTTACCGGTTATCGTAGCTCTGCTTTTAATTGCTGTGATCGGAGGCGTCTGGCTTGGCGGCAGGCTGTATGACAGATATTCTTACAGCAGGGAGCGGGCTGATCTGGACGCGTATTTTCAGGTATCGGGGGAACAGGCGGCAATCATCCTGCAGGATGAAATGGTGGAGGAAAAAGCTGTAGTCAGGGATGGCATCTGCTACTTTGACCTGGCAACGGTGCATAAATACTTCAATGAAATCTTTTATGCAGACCGCAGTGAAAACCTGCTTTTGTATACAACGGCGGTGGAAACCTACCGGTCAGGAATTGGAGAGAGCAGCTATTCTTCTAATACGGACAGCCAGGATTACGGCTATGCCATCAGCTTTATAGAGAACGACACGGTGTATATAGCGGCGGATTATGTGAAAAAATTTACCAATCTCTCCTACGAGATTTATGACAGGCATGTGCAGGTCTATACTCAGTGGGGAGAAAAGCGGGTGGCCGATGTGAATAAGGATACCTGGGTGAGAGAGCTGGGAGGGGTAAAGAGCCCCATTCTGCGTGACCTTTCCGAGGGTGAACAGGTAGAGATACTGGAGGAGATGGATACCTGGAGCAAGGTAAAGACAGCGGATTCCATCATCGGATACGTGGAGAATAAACGGCTTGCCAATGAGAGCACCGTACAGGAGACGCCGGTGACGGATTACACAGCGCCGGAATATACGTCCATAGCCATGGAAGGGAAGGTCAGTCTGGGATGGCATTCTATCGGAGGTGCAGCCGGAAATGATACCCTGGAGAGCATGGTGTCCGGGACGAAGGACATGAATGTAATTGCTCCCACCTGGTTTAGCTTAAATGATAACGAAGGGAATTTCAGGAGCTTTGCAAGCTCGGAATATATACAAAGGGCTCATGCCATGGGACTTCAGGTATGGGGCGTGTGGGACAATTTTAATTACCGCAATGAGACAGGAGAGCAGGTGGATGAGTACCAGGTGCTGTCGGTTACCTCAAAGCGCCAGAAGCTTGTTCAGGGAATCGTGGATACGGCGCTGAGTCTTGGTCTTGACGGAATCAATATTGATTTTGAGCAGCTGGGCGTGGACAGCGGAACACATTTTGTACAGTTTTTAAGAGAGCTTTCTGTTTTGTGCCGCTCTAATGGCCTGGTGCTCTCGGTGGACAACTATGTGCCCTTCAATTTTAATGATCATTATCGTCTGGATATTCAGGGACAGGTGGTGGATTATGTAATCATTATGGGTTATGACGAGCACTGGCACGGAAGCGGGGATCCGGGAAGCGTTGCAAGCATTGACTATGTAAGCAATGGAATTGCCAAGACGCTGGAGGAGGTGCCTGCCGGGAAGGTGGTAAATGCCCTGCCCCTGTATACCATTCTCTGGAAAACAGAAGGGACAACCGTGACGGATGAATATATCACCATACGGAACACAGAAGAATTTTTAACACGCATGAATGTTACGCCTCAGTGGGATGAGGAAACCTGCCAGAATTATGCAGAATGGTCGGATGGAACGGCAACCTATCAGATATGGATTGAGGATGAGGACTCCATCAGTGTGAAGCTGAATGTGATGAGCGCCCAGGGAATCGGAGGCGTTGCCGTGTGGAGACTGGGATATGGAACAGAAGGGGTTTGGGAGCTGATTTCAGCTTATATAAATTCCTAGAAGCTCCTGCAGTCAGCGTGTATGAAATACAGAGGCCGGAAACCTGTTAAGGGTTTCCGGCCTCTCATTAGTGCGCCTGGCGGCGCACGTTTATTTTGCTGACCGTTTCAGGCCATAGCTTCCTCCAAGGCAAATTACAGCTGCAGCAGCAAGCCACAGAATAAGATTGCTTTCCCCTGTTTTGGGAACATCGTCATACTCGTCTGCATCAGAGGACTGTGAAGCTTGAGTGGTCTGGGCAGAAGTTTGTGAGCTGGACTCCTGTGCCGGTGCGGTGCTCTGCTGCGCGGTGCCGGAAGCAGTATCGGAAGGAGTGGTGCTGTAATCCGACTCCTCTGTTTTTACGGTACCGTTTGAAATCACCAGTTTTCCTGCCGCTACATTATAAAAATCATAATAGGTGGTGGTGTTATCCTTTCCGATCAGATGCCCTACGGTGCCCGCAACGGTTACGTTAGCGTTGATATCGGAGGAACCCAGAATCTGCAGAGTGGAAATACTGTTGTTAAAGGTAACGCTGGAGGTGTCATATACATAAGCGTTTGTGATATCTCCGTTAACAGCCGCAACACTGCTTCCCAGCACATAGCAGCTGTCGATTCCGTTTGTGGTCACTACCACAGTGGATGCGTTGTTCAGGGTCAGATTGCCCAGGCGCGCATTGAGTGTGACATTGAGCGTACCTGTGCCGTCGATGACCACCGTATCTCCATCCTTGATATCCTGCTGCATATAGTAGAGCTCCCGATGCTCTGCATTGTCATCCCAGGAAGAACCTCTCTGGAATCTCCATTCGTTGTCGCCGGCCACGTACCTTACATAGTAGGCTGCAGGCTCCTCTGCAGAAGCGGTAAGCACATTGCCGCCGGGAACCATCACAAGCAGGGCTGCAGCAGCCACAAGAGAAATAAATTTTTTCAGTTTTTTCATAGTTTGTCCTCCTGACACAAAAATTGTTTTTTATTTTGAACCTTTTGGGTCTATTGGGTCAAAGGCAGATAGCTGTCTCCCTGTGCCGTTTCCTTGGCCACGACCACGAACCGCCCCTGCTCCACATGGTAGACGCAGGTGGAGAGCGTCAGGAAACGGTCGCCGAACTGGGCGCTGACCCCGGTGTCATACAGTGATAATGCCATAATGTTTTCGTAAAAGTCATCAAATTCTTCCTGGGTGTCGGCCTGGAAAAACTGATAAAACTTAAATACCTGATCCGTCTTTTTATAGACCTGTGAACGAAACACGGCGATGACTTCATAGATACGTTCACAGTCCTCTGTATACAAAAGGATCTGGCTGTGCTCTTTACAGTAGTCGGGATCCTCGTAATCTGTCAGGTTGCCGAACATTTCGCCGGAGCGCATATTGTGGCCGTGTATGATCAGATTTGTGGTCAATGGGTCCAGACTGCTGTCGGTGTCCAGAATCAGACTGCCGTTTTGATTGTCATTTCCCTCAAAATCCCGGTAGAGATAATAATTTTCGTCCCGGGGTGTCCACATTACCGGATAATCTATATTGGTGCCGGGTATCTGCAGCCACGCAGCCATATCCTCATTTGCGAGAAAGCTGTCGCGGTAGGGATTCACAACGGCTGCCGGAGCCTCCGTGGCGTCCCCGGAAGCATTTTCCTGTGCGGCTGTCTGCGTCTCCTCGGGCAGAACATCTTCATCGGAGGCGCTTTCATTCTGGGATGGGGCATCGTCCGGGCTGCTCTCTTCCCTGCTCCCATCCTCTATGGCCTGGGCCGAGAGGCGGTAGGCCTCCAGCGTATCCCTGGCCTGCTTGTCCGAAATGGCATTTCCCACAAGGAGCACACAGACCGCTGTCAGGCATCCGGCCCCGATTACGCCCAGTAAAAGGGCAAAAATTCGTCTTGGTGTTTTCATGCTCTTATTATACGCTAAAAAATATGGGGAATGCAACTGTTTTACTGAAAAACGGCATATATATGGTACAAAAGAATTGGGAAGAAAATCTATGAGTGATTTTCAAAATAAGCTTTTATCACTGATCATGGGGGTTATGCTTTTGGTGTCTATGCTTTTTGTGGGAAGGGAGGCGGCCCGGTATGTGACAGGACAAAATGTAAAGGTGCAAAAAGATGGGCCCTGTGTGGTGATCGACGCCGGACATGGGGGAGACGATCCGGGCAAGGTTGGGATCAACGGGGCTCAGGAAAAGGACATCAATCTGCAGATTGCCTTGCTTGTAAAGACATTTTTGGAGCAAAACGGCGTAAATGTGGTGATGACCAGGGAGGACGAGGATGGACTCTACGATCGCAGTGCATCCAATAAGAAGGTTCAGGACATGAAAAACAGAATTGCCCTGATCGAGGAGACTGCTCCGGATATTGTGGTGAGCATCCACCAAAACAGTTACCCGGAGGAATACGTTCACGGGGCTCAGGTATTTTATTATGATGGGAGCAGCCAGGGAAAGGAACTGGCCGAAGTTTTGCAAAGGCAGCTGATTGAAAGGGCGGACCCGGACAATACCAGGCAGGTCAAGGCAAATGACAGCTATTATCTCTTAAAAAAGACATCTGTGCCCATCGTGATTGTAGAGTGCGGTTTTTTGTCCAATCAAGCGGAGGCCGAAAAGCTGTGCACGCCGGAGTATCAGGAGCGGATCGCCTGGGCCGTCCATATGGGGATATTGGAGTACTTAAACGGGATCTGACCTGAATTTACCATAGTAAATCAAAAGCAGTTCTGAAAGGAAAAAAATAATTCGCACTAAAAATCCTGAAAACAAGCCCTTTTGCGGAAAAAGATGATAAAATATAAAAAAATTTTTTCGCAAAGGAGAAGTTAT
>NZ_CALWMU010000047.1:0-20878 GCF_944382095.1 Candidatus Acetatifactor stercoripullorum | reverse complement strand
AATCTCTCAAAAATCGGCAGATTGGTACTTTGGAAAGACATATCTGTCTTTTTATTGCAGTTTGCGGAAACTCAAGGTTTAATAAATCTATTACATAATTCACGAAATCAATCAGCCTTTATGTAATATTGATTACCCAATAAAAAAAATCCTTGATTTCACAAGGATTTTTCAGCAGGGGAAGAGGGAATCGAACCCCCGTTAACGGTTTTGGAGACCGCCGCACTACCGCTGTACTATTCCCCTATAAAACAGGTTCGCCAGTTATCTTTGCTCACCGACGAAGCTTATTATAACACAGAACCCCCTGGCATAGCAAGCAAAAATTGAAAAAATTGTAACTATTCTCCGAAAGGTTCTCCCGCCTGCCAGGTATCAGAAGGAGCACAGTTCCAGGTTATGTTTTCCCCATCCGAAACCGCTACAATGCTTCCCTGTTCATCCGTGCGGAACACCTGTATTCCTCTGGAGCGGAAGCTGTTTAAGGTCTGTGCGCTTGGATGGCCATAGGAATTGCCCTCTCCGCAGCTGATCACGGCAAATTCCGGCTGTACAGCATCCAGAAAAGCTTCGCTGGAGGAGGTTTTGCTGCCGTGATGGCCCGCTTTATACACATCAGCCTTCAACGAAAGTCCTCTTTCCAGCATAGCAAGCTCCCCTTCCTCCTCTGCGTCTCCCGTGAACAGGAAAGAATCCTCTCCGTTTTGCACCAGCAAAGCAAGGGAGGCATTGTTGGGATCAGAATAGGTATCACAGGGCCCCAGAATCGTAACCTGGGCATCTCCCAAGGAAAAAACCTGCCCCACTGAGGGCGTGCTTCCCACAAGTCCTTTGTTGTCAAGGGCCTGCACCAATTTACGATAGGTGCTGTTATCCTTTTCAAAATCCGACAAAAACACCTGGTCAATTTCAAACTTTTCAATGATAACCGGAGCTCCTCCAATATGGTCCGAATCGGGATGGGTAAGCACCAGATAATTCAGTCTTTCAATCCCCTGCTTCTGCAGATAATTCTGTATGGCGGTACCCTTGGAATCATCCCCGGCATCCACGAGCATAGACGCATCCGCACTTTTGATCAGCACAGCGTCTCCCTGGCCCACATCAATAAAGTGAACCTCCATCTGCCCGCCGGCCAATTCTCCGCCGCTGTTTTCCATGCTTTGGACATCAGAAATCTGAGCGCCCGTTTCCTCTCCTGCCCAAAGGGAATCCTGCAGAGCAGGCTCCGCCAAAAGCCCGGCGCAGATACCTCCAAGCAAAATCAAAAGCCCAATTATTTTTGAGCCTTTTCTCCTTCTTCTCATGCGCTTTACTCAACTCCTTTTCCGGTCTTATCCCTTTGCCCCCTCCTCAGGTTCCTTCCGTCTTAGCAGGCGGTCTTCTCACCTTTTTGTCAAAACAGCCTGTCAATGGCATCCTGAACCGACCGAATACCCAGCACCTTAATTTTCTTAAATTCCTTGCACTCCTTGGCGCAGACATAAGGAAGAATGCAGGTGTCAAAGCCCAGCCTTTCCGCCTCGGCCACTCTCTGCTTGGCCATGCCCACAGCTCTCACCTCTCCGCTTAAGCCCACCTCGCCAAAGGCAATGAGCTTAGGACTTACAATCTGGTTGCGGAAGCTGGATAGAATTGCCAGCACAATGCCTAAGTCTATGGCGGGCTCCATGATCCTGATCCCGCCTGCAATATTCACATAGGCGTCGCAGCCTGCAAGAGCGATGCCGGAGCGCTTTTCCAGAACAGCCATGAGAAGGTTCACTCTGTTGAAGTCCGTGCCGATGGTCTGTCTTCTGGGAATCCCGAAATTGCTGTGGCACACCAGGGCCTGTATCTCCACCAAAAGAGGCCTGGTTCCCTCCATGGTGCAGGCTACTACAGAGCCGCTTGCATTCTCCGGCCGTCCGTTTAACATATATTCTGAGGGGTTTTGCACCTCCATAAGCCCTTGCTCCCGCATTTCAAATACGCCGATCTCATTGGTGGAGCCAAAACGGTTTTTTACACCCCGGAGAATCCGGTAGGAGGCATGCCTGTCTCCCTCAAAGTACAGCACCGTATCCACCATATGCTCCAGCACTCTGGGTCCCGCAACAGTCCCCTCCTTAGTCACATGCCCCACAATAAACACAGACACCCCAAGCCCTTTGGCAAGCTGCAGCAAAATCCCTGTGGATTCCCTCACCTGGGAAACGCTTCCCGGCGCAGCGGATACCGCCTCATTATACATGGTCTGAATCGAATCAATCACCACAACCTCAGGCTTCTCTCTGCGGATCACCTCCGATATGGAATCAAGGCTCGTCTCACACAAAAGCAGCATGTTCTGAGAAAAATCTCCGATTCTGTCCGCCCGCATTTTGATCTGCACCTGGGACTCCTCCCCGGATATGTATAGCACCTTATGTCCGCCTGTGGATATATTTCTGCAGACCTGCAAAAGCAGCGTAGACTTCCCGATACCCGGGTCGCCTCCCACCAGGGTCAGGGAGCCGCTCACAATGCCTCCTCCCAGTACTCTGTCAAGCTCGCCGATTCCTGTTAAAAGCTTATCCTCCTGGCGAATGGCAATCTCTGTCAAAAGACAGGGCTTTGCCCTTTCAGCCCCTTCTCTTCTGCGGACTCCTGCACTTTTTTGCTCCGCCCTGCTTACAGTCTCCTCCACAAAGGTATTCCATTCTCTGCACCCCGGACACTGCCCCATCCACTTCGAGGACTCGTATCCGCAGCTTTGGCAATAATAAACAGTGGTAGTCTTACCTTTCACCTATTCCTCCATCAAAAAGCAACGGATGCCGCGCCCTGCGAGACATCCGTTGTAAAAATCCCCTTGCGCCAGGGAAATCCCCGGCGCAGAAAGCATCAAACCTGAACTATTTTTACGGTAACCTCTCCGGCAGCCTCCAGCTCCACGCTTAAGCTGAGCTTGCCGCCCAATCCCGTTTTCATGGTGCCAATACTTTTGCCGTCTACAAAAACCTCGTACTCGGTATCATCTGTAAGCCCTATGGTAATCTGAGCGTCCTCATCGCCCTCCACCACAAATTCCACGCCTGCCTCATTTTCCTGAAAATGCAGAACGCTCGTGCCGGGTACCGACTCATAGAGAAACATTCCGTTTTTCTCCAGCTTCGTGATCTCATTGTAGGTCTTTACCTTCAGCAAATCTCCGGCATGACGGAAATCCTCCACCTTCTGCTTATTGGAAAGCTTATGATTTCCAAAACTGATTGCACCGTCAGACTCGCTGCGGAGCAATTCTTCCACTACTGCCATCTGTGTGTCCTCCTGATCGTTTGTAGGTACAGTATAATATAAAACCATCCTTTTTTCTACAAATTTTTTTTATTTTTTTCAGGCATCTGTCTGCTTTACGGTAAAGGTCACCTTCCCGTTTTTAAAGCCTGCAGACACGCAGTCCCCGGGGATCACCTTCTTCATCAGAATTTCTTCCGCAAGCGCATCCTCCACCACGGATTGTATCGCTCTCTTAAGCGGTCTTGCGCCCATCTTCTGATCCGAATATTTCTCCACCAGATGCTCCTTTAAGGCCGGGGTAATGCTGAGCTTAATTCCCATCTGGGATTCGCAGCGTTTATACAGGTTTGCGGCCAAAAGATTTACAATTTCCTTCATGTTTTCGTTGTTAAGCTGGTGGAATACGATAATATCATCAATTCTGTTGATAAATTCCGGCTTAAAGCTGCGCTTTACTTCTTCCATGACGCCGGACTTCATCTTCTCATAATCACGCTTTTCACTGCTCTCCGCCGCAAACCCGAGATTTTTGGGGTCTACAATCCGCTGGGCGCCTGCGTTGGAGGTCATAATCAAAATGGTATTTTTAAAGCTTACCTTTCTTCCCTTGGAATCCGTGATATGCCCGTCATCCAGCACCTGCAAAAGAATGTTGAACACATCCGGATGCGCCTTCTCGATCTCGTCAAACAGCACAACGGAATAGGGATTTCGGCGGACCTTTTCACTGAGCTGTCCCCCTTCCTCAAATCCCACGTATCCGGGCGGCGAGCCAATCATCTTAGATACCGAATGGCCCTCCATATATTCAGACATATCTACACGTATAATAGCCTCCTCAGAGCCAAACATCGCCTCCGCAAGGGCCTTGGAAAGCTCCGTTTTGCCAACGCCGGTGGGGCCTAAAAACAGAAAGGAGCCAATGGGACGGTTTGGATCCTTTAAGCCCACTCTGCCTCTGCGCATGGCCTTTGCCACCGCCGTCACAGCCTCGTCTTGTCCGATCACTCTCTTATGGAGAATGCTCTCCAGCTTTAGTAATCTTTCGCTTTCCTTCTGAGCCAGCTTCTGCACAGGAATCTTAGTCCACATTGCCACCACCTCGGCAATTTCGTTTTCACCGATGCTGTACTGCCCTCCGGTCTCCCGGCTCTCCCGGCGTTTCATCATGCGCTCGTATTTTTTCACCAGCTCGTCTTGATTCTTCTTGATTTCCGCAGCCTGGGAAAAGGCCTCCATGCGTATGGAGCGCTCTATCTGCTGATCCATCTTTTTGATCTGCTCTAGCAGCTCCCTTTGCTTGTCCGGCATATCCATAGCGTGAAGTCTTGCGCTGGCAGCCGCCTCATCAATCAGATCAATGGCCTTATCCGGCAGATTCCTGTCGTTGATATAACGGTTGGAAAGCCGCACCGCAGCCTCCACCGCCTCAGAGGTAATGGTCACCCGGTGGTGCTCCTCATATTTACCCTTAATGCCCTCTAAGATGCGGACAGCCTCCTCCTCCGTGGGTTCCTCCACCGTCACCGGCTGGAAGCGCCGCTCCAGCGCGGCATCCTTTTCCACATACTTGCGGTATTCCGCAATGGTGGTAGCTCCGATCAGCTGAATTTCCCCCCTTGCCAGAGAGGGCTTTAAAATATTGGAAGCGTCAATGGCGCCCTCCGCGCCACCCGCTCCGATAATGGTGTGCAGCTCATCCAAAAAGAGAATTACATTTCCATCCTCAATCACTTCCCGGACCACTCTCTTGATGCGCTCCTCAAATTCTCCTCTGTATTTGCTTCCGGCCACCATACCAGAAAGGTCCAATGTAAGCACTCTTTTGTTCTGTACCGTAAAGGGCACCTCGCCCGCTACGATGCGCAGCGCAAGTCCTTCCACCACAGCAGTCTTGCCCACGCCGGGCTCTCCAATGAGACAGGGATTGTTCTTGGTACGCCGGCTTAAAATCTGTATCACCCTGCGGATTTCATCCTCTCTTCCGATGACAGGGTCTAACTTCCCCTCCCTGGCCATGGCTGTCAAATCCCGGCTGTACTGCTCCAGAGTAGAAGGCTTTCCTCTCCGCTCTCCCTTTCTTCCCAAATCCTCTTTATATAAATTTCCATCCTGGCCGATGGCCAGCAGCGTATCCACATAAATCTTCTGAATATTGGCTCCCAGGGTATTTAACAGCCTGACAGCCACATTTTCCCCCTCCTTGATCAGCGCCATCAGAATATGCTCCGTCCCCGTCTGCTTTTGTCCAAACCGTTCCGCCTGTCTGTGGGCCTCCTCCAAAATTTTCCTTGCTCTGGGAGAATAGCCCTCTCTCTCCCTTATAGCAACTCCATTTTCAAATGCGATCAGCTCCTTTATCATCTCAAGAACCTGATCCGCATCCACATTATTGTCCGTCAAGACCTTGCAGGCCACTCCGCTTTTTTCCCTTAACAGCCCCACTAAAATATGCTCCGTGCCCACATAACCCTGCTTTAAGCTTCTTGCGCACTTGGACGCCTGGGCCAGCGCCGCCTGCGCTTTATCCGTAAACTGCGACTGCATTATTTCAGCCCTCCATAATCTTCATAAATTTCGTCAATCAATTCTATGATTTCCTCTTTGGAAATATTTTTGCAGCTGCTTTTTGCCAAAATCACCTGCAGCTCCTTCTTTAACTCCTCTAAGGTCCGCATTTTATCCGAGTCAATGGCAATGACAGCTCCCCGCCTTCGGTCCACCTTTACGTACCCCTCCTGCTTCAGCACCGTATACGCCTTATTTACCGTGTGCATATTGATGCCGATCAAATCCGCAAGCTGTCGTACACTTGGCAGCGAATCTCCCTCATGAAACTGTGAGGTGGCGATTCCCATGATAATCTGATTGCGCAGCTGCAGATACAGCGCCTCATCACTGTTGAAATCAATTTCAATTATCATATCCTCAGGCTCCTTTCACAATCCGCCGATTGTTATATACATATTATAACAGCGAAAAATAACTGTCAACAATATGGCCTGAAAGTTTATAGGAAGTTTATAGGTTGCCTGCTGCACCGGTATCCGCAAAAAATGCCGGCATCCTGCACTGCTTTCCAGGATGTCAGCATTCTTCTGCAAAATCACCTTGCTTTTACTGCTTTGTCTATGGTTCCTCGTCCCCGTCCCAATTCAAAAATTCAAATTCAAATTCGTCGTCATCCGCCATAAAATTCTTTGATTTCCAGCCGGGGTTCTGGCCGTTTCCAGACTGCTTTGCTCCAGAAGGCCTGGAAGGAGCTTTCCCTTCTGTGCCTGCCCCGGGCTTTGCGCCCACAGGTTTTGCCCCTGCAGGCCGCGCTGCCTGGGCTGTCCCCGTGCTCCCTGCAGGCTTTGCTGCCGCAGGCCGCGCTGTCTGGGCAGCCGCCCCGCTTCCGGCAGGCCTTGCAGCCGCAGGTCTTGTTCCCGCAGGCCGTGCCTGCTGGGACGCTGCCTGGCTTCCTGCGGGCCTTGCGCCCCCAGGCCTTGTTCCCGCAGGCCGCGCTGCCTGGGCAGCGCCCGTATTTCCTGCGGGCCTTGCTCCAGCAGGTCTTGCCTGCTTTGCACCGTTCGGCTTTCCGGCTCCCACCGTGTGCATTACCTTCTGTCCAGAATTTCCCTGGGCTTTATCGCTTCTTTTTCGCATGGTCTCCCGTTCAACCTGAGAAAAATATGCGGAATCCATCATATCTTTTATCTTGTAAGCCAAAAATGCTGCTGCTCCCGCCGCAAGCACAAAGAGAACCACCAGTATGATAATGACAATTCTCTGGCTGGACACCTTTTGATTGCTTTCTTCATACAAGGCCGCATTCTGCTCCACACCGTCAAACAGATCCTGAATCAGATACTGATTTCCCTCCACATTATTAATCAGATACCATTCTTCCCCCTGAAGCTGTGTTTCCCAATCCTTTGTTTCCTGCACCTCTTCAGGCGCTTCAGTCTCCTCTTGCGGGGTTTCAGCAGGCTGTTGTGTAACAGGAACCAGCTCCCCCGACAAAGAAACATAATCGGAGCGGATAAATCCGGTCACCTCTGTCCCGTCGGCAATAAAGGCTACCTGATACCACACATTTCCGTCGGTTCCCGTGGCCTGCCCTGTCACCGTAAGCGCCATGCCATTCTGGGCCGTGGTCAGAATCTGACTGGTTGTGGATGCGTTGGAGCGCACCCGCACGGACTGTCCCCCGGTCACACTTGCGCTCATATGCTCAACTGCTGTAACCTCAGCAGGCGTTTCCTGAGTTGTGGTGGTCTGTGTGTCCGTGGTGCTTGTATTGGTATCTGTGGTTGTGGCAGTGTCGGTGCCAGATGCCGTATAGGTTTCCGTGGGAGGCGTGGTTCCATCTGTTATGGATACAAGATCCGAACGGATATACCCCAGGGTATCTGCATCCACGAACACCTGATACCACACAGCCCCATCGCTTCCTGTGGTCTGGCTTCTGATGCTGATGCTTTTGTCCTTTTGGGTGCTGCCTATGACCTCACTGCTGGAGTTTGGTTCTCTTCTGATATTTGCGCTGTTGGCAGTCACCGTACCCTGACTCTCCGCATGGCTCACAATGGAAAAGCATCCCAGAAACAAAACCATCAGCAGAATCAAAGCTATGGTCATTAAGCCTGCAGGCAAATAAAGTCCTAAACGTGCCTCTTTTATCTTTTTCATATGCTGTCCTTTCCTTTTTCTATTCTGTATCTAAAAGGCTTGTGCGGCGTCATTCATGCTCCCGCATAAACCTCCTTTGTCCTTCCTCTCCTGCCTGGGAATGACCGTAGCCTCTCTTATCCCTCCGCAGCTTTTCTCTCTGCTGTTCTTCCATATTTCTGTGAATTTTCGCCTCGCACTCCTCACAGAATCTTCCGCTGCGGATTTCCTTTCCGCAGCGCTCACAGTGCAGAAACATCTTGGAGCCCTCGGCCACCTCAATGCGGGATTCTCTGAGCATTCTTCGAATCGCCCTCTGAGACACTCCCGTTGCCGCCTCAATCTCCACCGCCGTAGCCCCCTTGTGGGCTTCAATATAAAGCCTTACCTTTCCGTAATCGTCATAGTCTACATACCCGCAGTCCTCACACTGATATTCTCCTACCCCCCTGAATATCATAACTCCATTGCACTTTTTGCAGTAGCGCGGGACATGGTAATAATTCATCATTTCCAAGCTGTCCATACCCAATCACACCTTTTCCCACATAAATTCTCAGGCTTCTATGCCTCATCAATCGCCTTGCCGATGTCATGCCTCATATACTTATTGTCAAAGGATACCCACTCTGTGGCTGCATAAGCGTTGGCCCTGGCTTCCTTCAGGTCTCTTCCCTTGGCCGTAATGCCCAGCACCCGCCCCCCATTGGTAACGATTCCCCGGTCTGTCTGCTTTGTGCCGGCGTGGAAGCAGTAATAGCCCTCCGCCCCGTCAAACCTGTCAAGTCCCCGGATTAAAAATCCCTTTTCATGGGAAACCGGATAGCCCTGGCTGGCCAAAACCACACAAACCGCAGCATTATCCTCAAATTCCAGCTCTATCTGGTCAAGACGCCCGTCCACACAGGCCTCCATCACCTCAATGATGTCATTTTTCATGCGGGGCAGCACTACCTGGGCCTCCGGGTCTCCGAATCTGGCATTGTACTCCAAAACCCTGGGGCCCTTTTGGGTCAGCATCAGCCCAAAGAAAATAACGCCCTTAAAGGGTCTCCCCTCCGCCGCCATGGCATCCACCGTGGCCTGGTAAATATGCTTTCTGCAGAATTCGTCCACCTGTTTTGTGTAAAAGGGACTGGGGGAGAAGGTTCCCATGCCTCCTGTGTTCAGGCCCTGGTCTCCATCCATGGCCCTTTTATGGTCCTGGGCCGAGGTCATGATCTTAATGGTTTTGCCGTCCACAAAGGAAAGCACGCTGACCTCTCTTCCTGTCATGAATTCCTCAATCACCATACGGTCTCCTGCAGAGCCAAATTTCTTATCCAGCATGATAGACCGCACGCCTTCTTCTGCTTCCTCTCTGTCTCTGCAGATCAAAACTCCCTTTCCCAGCGCAAGGCCGTCCGCCTTCAGGACAATGGGATAATCCGCCCCTTTTAAATATTCCAGAGCATCCTCTGCATTGTCAAAGGTCTCATAGGCAGCGGTTGGAATATTGTATTTCTTCATCAGGTCCTTGGAAAACGCCTTGCTTCCCTCCAGGATAGCCGCATTTTTCCTGGGGCCAAATACCCTGAGTCCCTCGGCCTCCAGCACATCCACAAGCCCTCCCACCAGAGGGTCATCCATCCCCACAATGGTAAAGTCAATGGCCTTTTCCCTGGCAAAAGCTGCCAGCTTTTCAAACTCCATGGCCCCGATGGGAACACACTCCGCAATCTGTCCAATGCCCGCGTTTCCCGGAGCACAATATATTTTTTCCACTCTGGGGCTCTTTGCCACACTCATTGCAATGGCATGCTCTCTTCCGCCGCCCCCTACGATCAATACCTTCATATTTATGTATCCTCACTTCCGCCCTGCGCACGATAAATCTGCGCCAGCTGTCATTTATTTTCTGATCACCCTGCCGTTTTCCACAGCGATACGTCCGTTGGCGATATCGTCGATGGCCTGGGGGAGCAAAATCCACTCTGCCTGCTCCATCACCCGCCTCTGCAGGCTCTCAGGCGTATCATTCTCCTCCACCTCCACGGACTTCTGAGAGATGATGGGCCCCTCGTCCATGCCCTCCGTCACAAAATGCACCGTGGCTCCGGTAATCTTCACCCCCCGCGCAAGGGCCTTCTCATGCACCTTAAGGCCATAGCAGCCCACTCCGCAGAAGGAGGGAATCAAGGAGGGGTGAATATTGATGATACGGTTTTCATATTTTTGAACCATAGCAGTGGGAATTGCAACCAAAAAGCCTGCAAGGACAATCAAATCCGGCGAAAAGCCATCCACCGCCTCCAAAAGCGCCTGGTGAAAAAGCTCCCGGTTTTCATAATCTCTGGGGGAAACGCTGACGGCAGGTATCCCGGCAGCCTTAGCCCTCTCTAAGCTTTTCACCGTCTTATTATTGCTGATGACTCCCACAAGCTGGATATTCGTAATGCCGCCCGAGGCTGCTTTATCAATAATAGCCTGCAGGTTGGTTCCCCCGCCGGACACCATAACTACCACTCTCAGCATAGAGTCACTCCCTTTTCTCCCGTCTTGCATTTTCCTACAATATAAGGCGTATCCCCCGCCGCCCGAATGGCTGCCATGGTTTTATCCACGTCCTCCTGCTCCACCGCCAACACCATTCCAAGACCCATATTATAGGTGTTGTACATCATTTCCTCCGCAATGTTTCCTTTTTTCTGCAGAAGCTTGAAAATTGCAGGCACCTCATAGCTGTCCTTTTCCACAAAGGCACGGATTCCTTCCGGAAGCATTCTGGGAATATTCTCATAGAAGCCGCCCCCTGTGATATGGCTGCACCCCTTTATGGTGACACCGGCCTCCTTTACGCTCTTTAACGCCTTTACATAAATCCTGGTGGGAGCAAGCAGCGCTTCCCCCAGGGTTCCACCCAATTCCTCATAATAAGTATCAAGACTCTCCCTTGTCATATCAAACACCTTGCGCACCAGGGAGAATCCGTTGGAGTGCACACCGGAGGAGGCAATGCCGATCAGAACGTCTCCCTCTTTGATGTTCTCTCCGGTAATCATATCCTTTTTGTCCGCCAGACCTACCGCAAAACCGGCCAGATCGTATTCATCCTCCGGCATAAGCCCCGGATGCTCCGCCGTCTCTCCGCCGATCAGCGCCGCACCTGCCTGTCTGCAGCCTTCTGCCACTCCCTTTACAATGGCTGCAATCTTCTCAGGATAATTTTTGCCGCATGCTATGTAATCCAGAAAAAAGAGGGGTTCTCCTCCCGCGCAGGCAACATCGTTCACGCACATGGCCACGCAGTCGATTCCGATGGTATCATGCTTATCCAGCAAAAAGGCCAGCTTCACCTTTGTGCCGCACCCATCCGTTCCGGACAAAAGAACAGGCTCCTCCATATTTTTTAAGGCGCTTATGGAAAACGCCCCGGAAAAGCCGCCGAGGCTCCCCAGCACCTCCGGGCGCATGGTCTGCCGCACATACTCCTTCATCAGCTCAACCGACTGATAACCGGCTTCAATATCAACTCCCGCACTCTTATAATCCATCTCTTTTCTCCTCACTTATGTATTCTCAGACCGGCCCTTACCGTTTCATTCCTTCCAGATATGCCTTGCAGCCTGTCTCCTGAAGCTTTTCATCCTTGGCCTGTACCTGCTCTTTCAGACCCTCGCTGTAATCCTTCAGCTTCTTTAAAAGGGTCTCATCCGACACAGCCAGAATCTTGACCGCCAAAAGCGCCGCGTTGGCTCCTCCGTTTATAGCCACCGTAGCCACCGGAATGCCGGAGGGCATCTGCACGATGGAGTACAGGGAATCTCTTCCTCCCAGGGATGTGGTGTGCATGGGAATTCCAATCACCGGCATGGGAAAAACAGCCGCGCACATACCAGGCAGGTGCGCAGCCATGCCCGCTCCTGCAATAATAACCTTAAATCCCTTCTCCTCTGCAGTTTTGGCGTATTCAAAAAATACATCCGGCTCCCTGTGCGCGCTGATTATCCTCATTTCATAGGGAATGCCAAACTGCTCCAGAATATCCGCAGCCTTCGCCATGATGGGCATATCCGAATCGCTGCCCATAACAATGCCAACCTTAGGTGCTTGTGTATCTGCCATAATATCCTCCATTCCAAAAGTTCAAAAACGCATGGTTCTCTCTTCTTTTTAGTTTACTAAAATTACATAATGTATGCAATATTTATCTTCTTATTTTTTGAAAATTCGTAACAATTCTGCTCTTAAATGCCAGCCTCCTCCAAGGGTCTGTTAAGCTCCTTTGTTCCCGGCAGCACAAAACGGCCCCTTTCTATGATCGGGATTCTCACGCCGTCTCTTGTCACTGCCGTCAGCTCTCCCAGCTCGTCATAGGGTATGGTAATATCCGTATGACAGTTAAAATAGGCCTGTTCCGGCTTTGTTGTCCTAAGGCCTGACACCTCGTTGTCCCTGGCCGCAATTTCCTTCCCGTCCGGATTATATACCTTGATTTCCTCCGCGTGAGAATAGCAGGTGTCTCCCACTGCAAAATGGGGCCCCGTTTTTTCTGCAATCAATATGGGAAATTTCTCCTCCACACCGTATTTTTTTGCAGCCACATAGGCTCTGGTGTTTGTACCGATGGCAAATTCTCCCATGGGAAGACTTTCGTGGCGGCACAGCACATTTTCCCACACGAAGGCCCGGTTTTCCTCCTCATCCTCGAAGTTTCTGCAGGTGTAATCCCTGACCATGCCGTCCTGAAAGGTCAGCGTCAAATCCCGGTATTCCAGTCCGTTTAAAAACACCCTGCTCACATGCAGAATCCCATCTGTGCCCTTTAAGACGGGAGAGGTAAACACTTCCCCCACAGGAATGTTTACATCCGCCACACAATTCTCAAAGATGGTCTCCGTCTCAGGATTTTTCAGCTTATGGAGGTTCACCCGAAGGGATGTGCGGTTCCCGTTCATTCCCTTGATTTCACAGAAATCCGCCCTGTCCAGGGCATTGATCATGGTCTGCTGAATATCCCGGTAAAGCTGATAATCCAGAGTATTGATCCGAATGATCTCCTCAAACAGCTCCGGGAAGCAGGGGCCGATCTCCGGCACAGGAAAAGCAATTATGGTGAAGCTCCTCTCCTCTTCCAGAATATATTCCCGCTGCAGCTGCCCGGCCCTTGTCCGGTAATCCACCCATAGACGGTTCTGCTCCTTCGTCATGCGGATACATTCCGGTTTGTTTACAGGTTCAAAGGATGCCTCTCCAAAGGTCTCCACCACGGCAGGCCCGGCGTATAAAAGGGCCTCCCCTTTGTATTTTTCAAAGGCCGTCCGGGATACCTCCAGCCTGCGGTTTACATAATTTTTATCCAGAAAAAGCGCTCTGTCATCCTTGTGGTCAAAATCGCACTGTCTGTTGACGGCGCCGCCAAAAAAACCGGTCTTGTACAGCGAGGGATTGTACAAAATACTGTACGCCGCCCGATAAATCACCGGTTCCAGACCCATTTTTTCAAAATTTTCAATGGCCCTTCTCATCATCCGTTCAAAGCCAAGCTGATACCGAAGCTCCACTGTTTTCTTTTTCGACAGATCCTTTCCGGTCACCTCAAATCCGATCCGATACCCTTCCGTATAGGTATCAGCCATAATATTTATAGTCTCCTGTGGCAGTCCTGCCAGAAAACGAGCCATGGTCAGCTCATTTTCCCCCACATATTCCCCGTATGCAAAAAGATACCGTACGTCAGACAAATCTCCGTTTCGGATAATGCCCGCCGCAAAGTTATGGTCCGGCACCAAAAGCTCCCTGGTTCTGTTTTCCGCCGCCATATCGGCATAGTCACTGACAAACCAATAGAGAATCACATGGATATCCTCATAGGAGGGCAGTTTTTCATTCTCCTGCCATTCATAGACAAAGGCTGCATAAACCTCTGCAAAAAGCTCCAGACGAATTACCACCTCCAGAAGCCTTTCCTCATAAAGAAAGCCGATGAGACTGCGCATTTCAACATATAAAAAGGAAAGGGCCGCTCCCATCTCCTTTCCCAGCCTTTTTACAGCATAAGCGGGATTTGCATAGCTTTTCTCATAATTTTCCGGCAAAATATCCCGGTACAGCGCATGGTTTCGCTCCGTTAATTCCTCCAGAGACGCCTTCTTCAGACCGCCATCCTCCAGAAATTTTCCTGTCTCCTCCAGCAAAAGCAAAAATCGAGCCGTCACGGCAAAGTAATCCTCAAAGGCCTCATCTCCGAAATGCTCCTGCGGAATCTCCCGGATTCTGGACAACACTAATTTAAGTCTTTCCTTTTGCAGCTCTTTCTCTGCTTCTTGTCCTATTTCTATTTTTTCACTCATAATACTTGTGCTCCTAAATATAATATCAGCCCCACGCTTCCCAGCGCCGCCACATTTAACAGCAGTCCAAGCCAGGGAAACAGCATATAATTGTCCTTTTCCCGAAAAGAAATGATTGCCAGAACCAATCCGGCCAGGGAAAAGACAGCAGCCAAAAGCCCGGTCACCCCGTAGCCGTTTTGGGCCTGTCCATCCCTTAAATAGGTCAGATACACCACAATGCCTAAGGACACTAAGCTGATGATTCCCAAAATAGCAGCCATAATGGCCTTGTAGGAATGCTTTTTGTTTGTAAAAATATAGTTTTTCCTTTTCATGCCCTATATAAACCCCAAAAAGGCACTTCCCTCAGGAAATGCCCTCATGCTGCTCCTTATTTAAAATAAAATTCTGGATTTACCCGCAAGAAGCCTGGCCCCGCTGACAATCAGCAGCACCCCGCTGGCAAGTCCCACCGCTATGGAAATCACTCCCAGCACAATATTCATGGCGCCAGCGCCGCCCATTGTCTTATATACCTTTTCTTCCATCTGTCACACCTCACATTTTTGATGCTCCGCCCTATTTCACAGCTTTCTCCGTGAAAGGGATTCCTCCTGCCCGTCTCTAGGACATCTAGGCGCCGTACTCCTCATAGTAGCGGTCAATAGAAGCCTTCAAGACATCGTCAATATAAATCTTTCCTTTGTAGGGCTTATTATACAGGCACTCCACCACATCCTGCATGGTGACAATAGCCTTTGCATCAAAGCCGTATTTCTCCCTGATCTCCTCCAGCGCGCTCAGCTTTCCGCCAAGTCCCTTTTCCATGCGGTTTAAGGACACCATCAGTCCCTTGATCTGCACGTCTGCCTGAGCTTTGATAATGGGGAAGGTCTCCTCAATGGATTTCCCGGATGTTGTCACATCCTCAATCATCACCACGCGATCTCCGTCCTTTAGGCTGCTGCCCAGAAGTATCCCCACATCACCGTGGTCCTTTATCTCTTTGCGGTTGGAGCAGTATCGGATTTCTTTCCCGTAAAGGCTGCTGTATGCAATGACCGTGGCAACACTCAGGGGAATGCCCTTGTAAGCCGGCCCGAACAGCACGTCAAAATCATCTCCGTAGCTGTCATGGATGGCCTTTGCATAATACTCCCCCAGCCTGCGAAGCTGAGAGCCGGTCACATAGGCTCCAGCATTCATGAAGAAAGGAGATTTTCTTCCGCTCTTTAGGGTAAATTCACCGAATTTCAGCACCTGGCTGTCCACCATAAACTCGATAAACTCCTGCTTGTATGCCTCCATATCTGTAAACCTCCTGTTTTGTCCATTTTATACTAACACAAAACTCCCCAGTTATCAATTAGTTTCACCGGGCAAGTCTATCGGTTCAGCGCCTGTGCAATATCCTCCCTCATGTCCAGCACGGCAGCCCTGGATGCCTCCGCATAATTTTCCTCACCGTATCCTGCATACTTTTCCTGCTGATAGGCTGCAATAATTCCTCTGGAAGAATTGATAATGGCTCCCAGTCCGTCTTTATTGAAAAAGTGAACCAGATCAGCGCCCTTGCCGCCTTGCGCGCCGTACCCCGGCACCAGTATAAACGCCTTTGGCATGATTTGGCGCAAAAGCTTCCCCTGTTCAGGATAGGTGGCTCCTACCACAGCCCCCACATAGCTGTACTCTTCTCCCATGCACTCTTCTCCCCAGGCCGCCACCTTTTCTCCCACAATCTCATAAAGAGGACGACCGTCTATGAGCTGGTCCTGAAATTCGCCGCTGCTTGGATTTGAGGTTTTGACCAATACAAAAATCCCCTTTTTTTCCTCTCTGCATACTTTGATAAAGGGATTGACGCCGTCTGAACCCAGATAGGGATTTACGGTGGCAAAATCCTCGTTAAAACCATAGCAGGTTTTGCCGCCCACTAAAACACGTCCCAAATGTCCCACAGCATAGGCCTCGGAAGTGGAGCCGATATCCCCCCTCTTAATGTCTCCGATCACCACCAAACCCTTTTCCCTGCAGTAATCCACCGTTTTCTGAAATGCTGTCATTCCCGGAATGCCAAACTGCTCGTACATGGCAATCTGAGGCTTTACTGCAGGCACCAGATCACAGATGGCATCCACAATTCCCTTGTTATACTGCCAGATAGCTTCCGCCGCTCCCTCCAGGGTCTCTCCATATTCTGCAAAGGCCTTTTTTTGAATGTGCTTTGGCACAAATTTCAGCATAGGATCCAGTCCAACCACAATGGGAGCATTTAACTCCTTGATTTTTGACACCAGTTTATTAATCATTCTGTTCTCCGTTCCGCCCAAAGGCATTTACATTTTCATCCATTTTACCAAAGCCCTTGACCGCCGGTCAACTCATTTCCCGAAACAATTTCATTATTTATAACAGCTTATGAGCGGAGCGCCCGATAATGAGCAAAGGCAGCTGCAAAGCAGCGAAAAAGCTCCTTGGCGCGGCTTTGCGAATGGCGCGGGCTGAACCGCTGCCATTATTTTAGTATTTATAAAATATTTTGCTTATTTTCAGTACTTTTCTTGCATATCTAAAATAATATTTCTCAAAACCTAAAATACTATAAAATAAGTTTTACGAAATCTGAAACAGGCAATGATCTACAGGAGGTGGGCATATGGATTTTGGAGAAACGCTTGCGAAGCTCCGCGCTGAAAAAGGCATTTATCAAAAAGAACTGGCGGCTGCGCTGAACGTATCTGTGGGCACTGTGTCAAACTATGAAAAGGGCGTCCATTTTCCGGACCTGGTCACTCTCTGCAAGATCGCTGACTATTTTGAGGTTACCACGGATTATCTTTTAAACCGCACCAGATACCGCTACAATTTTGAGACCTTAAATCACAGGCTCCTTCGGGATTACACGGTGGCGGATATGGTCAACACCACCCTGGAACTCTCTCCAAGGGACGTGCATTCCATGCTGGATTTTTTAGACCTTTTAAAGCTGCGGAGCGCCAGGGATTCATCGAGTCGATAGAAACTGTTTTTCCCTTGCAGCCGCCTCATCATCGGGATAGTTTGCCAGATAGGCGTCCAAAAGCACTGCCGCCTTCTGGTACTCTCCCAAGTATTCGTAGGCCACAATTTCATTAAAGGACAACGCCTGAACCATATCGTTTCCCTCTATTTCAAGTCCGGCCTGAAAGGCTTCCAGCGCCTTTTGATATTCTCCCTTGGCCATCTCGCATAGTCCCAGCTGATTATACACTTCCGCATTTGAAGGATCCTGGCTGATGTAGCTGTTATACACGCTGGAGGCATAATTATAGTCCCCCGTGGCCTCATAAGCCTTGCCCAGGTACAGATAGCTTTCGGCCCCTCCATTTCCCTTCGCCTCCTCCAAAGCCAGATAAGCCTTCTGATATTCCCCCAGATAATAATAAATCCGTCCGCTGTCAAACTGATCCATGGCACCTTCTGCAGTGTCCAGGGCATTTTGCAGATAAGCCTGTCCCTCCTGTCTGTAGCCAAAGTGATCCAGCGTTTCATAGATTTCTATCAGCCTGTCATAATTTTGGGGCGACATGGAAACCACCCTGTCAAAATCCTCCTTTGCCCCCTCAAAATCCCCAAGGTTCAAAAGAGCGTTTCCCCGCAGAAAATAGGCATCCTCCTCCTTTGGCCGAAGGGCAAGTATAGCGTCGTAGGTATCTTTTGCCTCCTGATACTGCCCATTCTTGGTATAGGCCGCCGCAAGATAATAATTCAAGTCAAAATCTACAGACTCCACAATGCCGCTGCTGGCGGCAAGGGCCGTCTGAAAGCAGCTGATTGCCTGTTCATAATCCGTAAGCCCCATATAGGCTATACCTCTTCCCCTGTAGAGCAGACGTTCATTTTCGTTGGCAGCCTCCGCCTCCTCAAACTCCGCCATGGCCCCCTGGTAATCCAGATTCTGTATCAGCTGCATTCCGCTCTGTACATTTTCACTGCCCCCGGCGCATCCCGTAAGAAGCATTGAGATCAACAACCCGGCCGCCAAAAGACCGCTTTTTTTTATATGATAGAAAACCATGACAATCTCCATTTCCGCGCATTTTCCTGAAATTATAGTAGCATATCGGTTTTGAAACCTCAAGAGATGCGCAAAACATTCTGTATAAATTCATAACAGTTCAGCCATAAGAATACAAGCTCTGGGCATTGGAGCCCGGATTTTCGGAACCGTACCCCTCCAGCAGATTGAAAACGCCCCACGCGCCCAAGCCAGCACCCAGCGCAACAACGAGAGTCTGCAAAGTCGTAATAGCAGAAGCGAAAAATTCCATATATCTTCCATTTCTCCGAGATTGTTCCGGTCATGAAAAAAGCCGCCCGTTTGGGCGGCAGCTTGCGACCTCTGGACACTTTGTCCAGAAGCGATTTATACATAGGCATCCGGATCGTCCTCGTCCTCGCTTATAAGTTCAGTGTTTGATGCGTCCGCTCTGTATGTGAAAAGTCACCAGCCACCACTTCAAGTGGTGGTTTGAATTGGCCCCCCAAGGGGCCTTTGTTACTTGCACGCCTGAAAGGCGGGGTTGCAAGCTCTGTTGCTGGCTGCCGCTAGAAAGCGGCTCCTCCACTATCTTCTTTTCTTGATTCTTCTGATTGCTCTGCTATATACTTCTTAATTGCTTCTTCTGTCACATTGCCTATTGTTGCGACATAATAGCCTCTTGCCCAGAATGCTCTGTTCCACTTATTCTGCAAGTTCGGATGCCTGTCATATATCATCAAAGTACTCTTCCCTTTTAAGTATCCCATGAAAGTAAGGATACTCATCTTAGGCGGCATACTTACACAAAGATGTACATGATCCAAGCATACCGCTCCTTCAATTATTTCTATTCCTTTATACTTGCACAATGTTTGGATAATTTCCCGCACATCGGTGCGCACTTGACCATACAGCTGCTTTTTCTATAGACTTTTTCATATCTTCCATATTAGGTTCACTTTCTTACATATCTCTGCTGCCTTTAATCCTTTTTATCGAATACTTCTCCCTAAACACTTCATAATCTGCTTTTGCAATTTTATACTGCTCTCCAGATTGCTCTTCGTTCATTGAATACTCAGACTCAAGTGCCTCACCTTGCAATGCATCCGAAATAATCCTTCTTAAATATTCCTTCTGGTCATAATTTGCCATAACCAACGAATCCCTCACATACATCGGATTATTCCGCAGCAGTGCCACTTGAAAATCTACACCTTTTCCCTTTAAATAATGCCACAGAAATGCAATGCAAGTTCTGGTGTTTCCTTCTCTGAAAGGATGAATGCTCCATAATTCCAATAAAAAATCAGAAATCACATCTCCCTTCTTCGCAGTCTTCGCCCAATCTAAATCTGCATATTGTTGCAATAATTTCTTTAAGCGATTCTCAATCTCATGATAATCTGCATACTCTGCGGAACCACCGGACAAAACACGCTCACTCTTGTACAAATTTTCTTTTCGGAATGTTCCTGCCCATTCATAAATATCCCCAAATAAATACTTGTGGATGGATACCATGTGCTCCACATCATAAGTATAAGCAATCCTTGTAGGCTTCACATCCAACCCTAACAGCTTCGCAAACACTTTTTGTATTTCAAATTTCTCTAAAAGTTCCTTATCACGAATGTTATATTTATTGATAAGAACATCACTTTCCGGATAACAATTCTTTCCACCACTCATATATTACGCCCCCAAATACTCAAATCTATCAATTCGGACTTCCATTTCTTCCAATGTGATTTTGCCAAAGATATAGGAGTCCAAAACCTCCATAAACACTTCATCCGGACCGTTGGTAGCACTCAACATAATAGCCATAGCATTTTCCACACTCTTTCTTCTCGCATCACATGCTTCGACATAACTTTGGCTGATAAGCATCCCCTTATATTGTAAAATAGTTCTCATCATATTGATAACGTATGCCGGAGGGTTTCTTCTTTCCTGTTCCCAATCTTTTAAAGTGGAAACCGGAACATCAAACATTTTGGCAAATTTACTCTGGCTCAATCCTGTTTGTAAGCGCAATTCTCTCACTTCCATGATAATTACCTCCACTTAATTCTCTATATATAGTATACGGCATTGCCTACCATTATGCAAGGTATTTCAAGAATTATGCTATTTCAAAAATTGCACAATCTATTGCAAAAAACTAATACTTCACCCATTTACTACACTTCGAAATATTTTCTAAATTCTTGCGTCTTTGTCCTCTCATATTTAGGCAAAAGATTTAATGCAGTAACATGATCCATATCTGCAGTTGTGGCCGTATGCGTAGATTTACATAATTCTCCATAAACACGGTGTGGATCTATACTAAAAAAGCAGACACAGATATGCACTGTCTGTTACAATAAACTATACACAAAGAAGGAGGATTGCACCAAGCGCAGAAAGTATTGTACGCGCAGCGTTTATATGGGCGAAATATGGGATATGACACTGCGTTCAAAAGCCGCTTACGGCGAAAGAAAACGCCCAAAATCGACCTTTATCCTGACAGTAAAGGGTTCTGTCTATCTAACGATGCACCGGATACCCCATTAACGATGAACACGCCACCCTGTTAACGATAGTGAACCGGGTTTTTCTTCTCGTTACATGCCTTTGG
>NZ_CALWMU010000046.1:0-22331 GCF_944382095.1 Candidatus Acetatifactor stercoripullorum | reverse complement strand
TTTGACAAGTGCGGCATTGCGCTGTATCAAAATGAAAGTCTTGATCTTGATCATTATTATCAAGAACCGTATCAGGATGAGGGCGATGAAATCAAAGTAATCGGAGAACCGTTTGAAACGGACAAGTCTAAGAAAATACGAAAATATGATGTTGTAATTGAAGATGAATAAACAAAAGCCGCGACCATCCATATTGCTGAATGGTCGCGATCTTTTCTATTCCGTTTTCTCCATCAAGTCCCCCACCGCACAGCACAGCACCTTTGCCAGCACGACAAGATACTCCGCCTGAGCCTTGTTGATGTTCTTCTGCCGTTGCTCGTATTGCTGGATAGTGCGCACCGGAACACCGGACAAATCTGCAAGATCGCGTTGACTTAAACCGGCTTTCTGCCGCAGAAGTTTAAGATTTGTTTCCGGTTTCGCCGCTTTATACATTGCATTCACCTTATCGGCGAACTGACGAATATCCATTTCATGATAGGGCTGGTAAAGAGCCACCATGTCTTTGATGGGAACATACCGCACGATCTCCGAAAAGCTCATGGATGTTTCCCACTGATAATATGCTAATGCCCAGCCCGTCCAAAATTCCTCGCTTCGTGAGGCGGTGTAGTTCGGTTTGATGCGTTCGGTTTCCACGCCGGATTGCTCAAGCACCTCATAAGCAAGCTCCACACCGGACATACCAACAATAACAGTGAAATCGCCGGTTTCAAAGCGTTTCGCAACGCCGGACTTGATGAACAGATCGAAAAATTCAGCAATATCGTATTTGAGATCATACACCGCAAAGTCCAGCATACGACCAAGGGCAGTGCGGGCTTTGCCAAGATAAACCTTATCGTAAGCGCGGATCATCAGGCATCATCTCCTCATCCATAATTTGTGTGATATATAAATCGCCGCGTTGACGGCGATTTCGCTCCACGCTGAAATACTCGCGGCGAGCGGTCTTGTCGCGCAGCATTTTTTTTGCGTACCATTCGCTGCTTTCGGCGACCTCGCTACCGACAAACTTGATTCGATCAAATGCCGTCTTACTCTTAAGAACAAACTGCTGACCGAGCTTGCCAAGATACATTGCATTGTTAAGCTGACGGTATGAAATCGTACCATTTATGAAATCCTGTGCAAACGAAAAATAGCTGTCATCGGCGCGATAGCCAATGATCGCGTCGTAGCTCTCGTAATCGACGGAAAAATTGGCAAGCAGATATTCCTTCGCCTCCAATGCCAGACCGGAGGGAACATCAAACTCACGGTTTTGCAACAGCACGGTAAGCCAATGCAAGATGCAGTATTCAGGCGCATTCAGTTCAAGGATCCGCAGACCGTCACACTCGATTTCATAGCAGTTGGCATAGCCGTCCTGATCCTTGCCGACCCCCCATTCCTTTGCCATCTCAAGGCTGTCGGTGCAATAAAAGCCGAGACCATAATCGTTGTAAGGCTTACCGTATCCAAATAAAGGCTTCTCAATGATATTTGAGGAACCGTGATAGATTTCTTTGATCATGGGCATATCATCTCCTTTTTTCATATACATTATACTCCTAAAGGAGTATAATGTCAACGCAGTATGAAGAAACTCAGAAAAAACTTGATTTTCGACCTTTATTCTGACAGCAAATCCATCCTATCTATCTAATCAGCCACCAGCCGCGGATCTGGTGCATCTTATTGTAGGAGCAGTGATTGATAGATGGAAATTTATCAAGATAGTATTTGATTATTTTGTAGTTACTTCTTTAGTGTTTAATTGCGTTGGCTTTTCTAATAACGGACATGCCATACTCGATGTGCTAAAAACTCAGCCCTCGGAGTGTGGCACTTAATGTTTGATAGGTTTCTGACCGCCGTAGCATTGCTTTATGTTTTGCTATTCTTTATCCGAGGTTGTCGTTGAAGTTTTTTGGGGAATATATTATAGTAGAGAAAGAAGCCAAGGGTTTGTGTCAGTGCTGCCGCCGCAAACCTGGCATATGGAGAGGGCGGCGCAGAAACGAGGAGAAATATGAGGGAAAAGGAAGAGATCAGCACACAGGATGTGGATGCCTTGATCGCCTTGCTGGACGGCTATGCGGCTGCTGAGGGGAGCAGACTGAAGCTGGAGGTGGTGGAAGGGGCGGGAGAAGTGATTTCCCGCAGTTACCATCACGGACGCTGTGATGTGGGAAGTCCGTGGGCCAGAGGGGAGGCTTTTGATGTTTTGGAAGAGGAAGCAGATTAACTGGAAGCCCCAGATAACCGCCAGCTTGAAAATAGCTGCTGCAGCAGTGATATCCATCGGGCTTGCAGGAGAGCTCGGACTGAAATATTCCGCTACGGCAGGCATTATTACGGTTTTGAGTATCCGTAATACCAAGCGGGAAACCTTAAAAAGCGCAGTTAACAGAGGGCTTGCTTTCTTGTGTGCCCTGGCGCTTTCGGCGGTGTGCTTTGCATTGCTTGACTACACGCTGTGGGCTTTTGCAGTTTATCTGCTGCTGTTTGCCTTTCTATGCCTGTGTCTTGGCTGGGGAGAGGCCATTGCCATGGATTCTGTATTGATCACCCATTTTCTGGGAGAGAGGTCCATGGCGCCGGCAATGCTTTGCAACGAGGTCCTTCTGTTTGTAATCGGCGCAGCGATGGGCATTTTGGTGAATCTGCATCTTCACAGAAAGGAGGGAGAATTTACACGTCTGGCGGATGAAGTGGATGGGCAGATCAAGAGAATTCTGCACCGCATGTCTTTATGGCTTCCCAAGGAGGACAAAAGCGCTTATGACGGGGACTGCTTTGAAAAGCTGGAGAAGGCGCTGGAGAAGGCAAAGCTCTGCGCAGCGTCCAATTATAACAATGCGTTATTTGACAGAGACAGCTCTGAGCTGGATTACATCCGGATGCGCGAACAGCAGAGCGTTCTGCTGAAAGAGATATATGCCAATATCAAAGCCATTGCTTATCTGCCAAAACAGGCAAGGCAGGTGGCGGAGCTGATAGGAGAGATTGAGCGGGACTATCACAAGGAAAACACAGTGGAAGGACTGATTGACAGTCTGGATGAGCTGCTGCTTGAGATGAAGGGGCAGAAGCTGCCCGAAAGCAGAGAGGAATTTGAGGCCAGAGCTATTTTGTTTTATATTTTGATGCAGCTGAAAAACCTGCTGGAATTGAAAAGGGAGTTTGTTTTAAACAAAATTAATGATGCGCAGAAAAATGCGCAGGAATGAGGTGAGGTATGGCGAGATTTGTACAGGATCTGGCGTTAAATAAGCCGGACGATTTTGTGTATTTTATTATGAATGATTATTTGCAGAAAAATGGTTTTGTTATGTCCGACTGGAAAGGGGAACCCGCATACAAGGCGGGAGATGGGGTGATGGAGGGCTACAAATATTTAAAGTGGTCTTACGGAAACGGAATGTTTCATCTGGAGGCATGGCTTAGGGGAAGCTTCGGCGGAGAAATGGATTTGGACGGCTTTGTGGGCTGTCTTATGAAAAAGCCATATAAGGCCAATATCATGGAGCTTTTGAGCGTTTTGCAGCAGCCCCTTCCCCAGCAGCCTGTTTCTGCAGGAAATCAAGCTCAGGGAGGAGAGCAGGCTCAGGAGGCGGCTGCCCAGGGAGGTCAGGCACCTTTCCAGAACGGTCCCATGCCAAACGTGATTCCGGTAAAAACCGTAGATCACTACAAGGCGGCGCAGACTGCTCTGATATTGGGCATTTTATCTATCGTGATCGGCCTCTTTATTCCCCTGGCTGGAATCATTCTCTCCTGTATTGGCTTTTCCAGGGCTAGGATGGGGCAGTCCTCCAGCAAGGCAGACATGGCAAAGGCCGGGAAAATCTGCTGCATTGTGGGAATCGCGCTGAGCGCAGGAATATGGCTGCTGAATCTATTTTTGTCGGTGCTGCAGGTGGCCCTGTTATAAAACAAGACGGATACCGGGGCAGAGATGAAGCTTGACAAAACCGATGCCATGCACTACAATCACATACATAATGAAAAGACTGTGAAGAGGGTTAGTACGGACGGGAAGCTTCCCAGAGAGAAGACGTGGCATGGAAAATGCGGCTGAGAGGTCTTTAAGCGGAGGGTCCGGAACCTGCCTTGGAGTCCTGTATGAAAATGCAGCGTAAGCCGGCGTTAACGGCGAAAAGCCGGATGCAGTCTGCATCAATTAGGGTGGTACCGCCGAGCCTTCGGTCCCTTTCAGGGACTGAAGGCTGTTTTTTTCGCGAATGAGCAGAGCCTGAAAGCCGAGCGGGCGCCTGCCATGCCAGCATGAGCAGGAGGACACCCTTTGGGACTAATAGGTAATTGCGAAACTCGCCCCTGGTATCAGAAACTGGGCGTAATAACCAAAATAAGGGTGACTAGCCACTGCTTCGGAACCCGTTTTTGGTTATTATGACCAGGTTCGTGACTTTGCCAGCGAGTTTTGCAAATGCCTATTTGGGGCTAAAAAAGAGAGGAGAAAAAAGATGGCAGAAAAGAAGATGGTTGAGGCGATCACTTCCATGGATGTGGATTTCGCCCAGTGGTACACGGATGTGGTTAAAAAAGCGGAGCTGGTGGGGTATACCAGCGTAAAGGGCTGTATGGTGATTAAGCCTGCAGGCTACGCGATCTGGGAGCTGATTCAGAAGCAGCTGGACGAAAGATTTAAAGAGGCTGGTGTAGAAAATGTGTATCTGCCCATGTTTATTCCCGAGTCCCTCCTGCAGAAGGAGAAGGATCATGTGGAGGGCTTTGCGCCGGAGGTGGCCTGGGTCACTCACGGAGGAATGAACAAGCTGCAGGAACGGCTTTGCGTGCGCCCCACCTCGGAAACTCTTTTCTGTGATTTTTACAAAAATGATATTCAATCCTATCGTGATCTTCCCAGGGTTTATAATCAGTGGTGCTCGGTGGTGCGCTGGGAAAAGGAGACCAGGCCGTTTCTGCGCTCCCGTGAGTTTCTCTGGCAGGAGGGCCATACGGCTCATGCCACCGGAGAAGAGGCACAGGAGAGGACGCTTAAGATGCTGAACATCTACGCGCAATTTTGCGAGGAGGTGCTGGCAATCCCTGTGATCAAGGGACAAAAGACCGATAAGGAGAAGTTTGCGGGAGCAGTTTCGACCTACACCATAGAAGCGCTGATGCACGACGGGAAGGCACTGCAGTCCGGCACCAGCCACAACTTCGGGGACGGCTTTGCCAGGGCATTTGGCATTCAGTTTGCAGACAAGGACAATACGTTAAAGTATGTGCATCAAACCTCCTGGGGAATGTCCACCAGACTGCTGGGCGCTTTGATCATGGTGCATGGGGACAACGAGGGCCTTGTGCTGCCTCCCAGAGTTGCGCCCATACAGGTATGTATTATTCCCATTCAGCAGAAAAAGGAGGGCGTGCTGGACAAGGCATATGAATTACGAGACCGTCTGAAGGGAAGCTTCCGGGTAAAGGTTGACGACTCTGAGAAAACCCCGGGCTGGAAATTTGCGGAAGCGGAGATGAGGGGGTATCCTATCCGGGTGGAAATCGGCCCTAAGGATATGGAGGCCGGAAGGTGTGTGATCTGCCGCCGGGATACCAGAGAGAAAATAGAGGTTTCCCTGGATGAGCTGGAGACAAAGACGGCCCAGATGCTGGAGACCATACAGAGAGAAATGCTGGAAAGGGCAAGAGAGCATAGAGATTCTCATACCTATTGCGCAGCGAATATGGAGGAATTTGAAAAAATTTTTAACGAGAAATCCGGCTTTGTAAAAGCAATGTGGTGCGGCAGTAAAGAGTGTGAGGACAAGATCAAAGAGAAGTTAAGTGTCACCAGCCGCTGTATGCCTTTTGAGCAGGAGCATATCGCCGATACCTGCGTCTGCTGCGGAAGGCCGGCAAAGAAAATGGTTTACTGGGGAAGAGCTTATTGATATAATAGGCGTTTGCGAAACTCACTGACAAAGTCACGAATCTGGTCATAATAACCAAAAACGGGTTCCGAAGCAGTGGCTAGTCACCCTTATTTTGGTTATTACGCCCAGCTTCTGATACCAGAGAGCGAGTTTCGCAATCTTGATTAAAAAAAGGGTGAATTCGTACAGAGTACGAATTCAGGAATGAAATGTGGATGATCGGACATTTTAGGCGCACTTTAATAAACCTCTGGCTTTATAGAGTTGGCAAGCCCTAAGCTGTGAAAGATTTTAAACTTCTGATATGCTGGCGCTGATTTATTTTATCAGCTACGACTACGGTTAATAGCTGTGATATTCCAGCTAAAAGTAAATCAGCATGAATGGTTTTCTCATTTGTGGTTTTGCGGTTAGCAACACAGAAGCTGTCTTTGAAATGGTTGATTGATTTTTCAGCATTTACTCTGATTTTATATGTTTCCTCCCACTCCTTTGAACCGCGTTCGACACCAGGATACGCTCTTAGATTTTTTTCGGGATAAACATATATCATTCTTCCGCAGGAAGATGTTGTGCAAGGATTATCACAATGGCATATTCGTCGTTTTGATCTATCTTCCTTGTTGTATTCCCATTTCATCTTGGGACATACGAATTTCATGGTTGGAAGCTTACTTTTTAAGTGCGACTTACTGCCTTCACGTTTCATAGGAAGTGACGAGTCGTGAGGACAGCAGGGTATACCATTTTCATTGAAGGTGTAATCCACATTATCCAATGAAAGCTTTACCTTTAAAGGGATAAATGCCTTTTGAAATTTAAAATCTTCAAATAAGGATTTATAGATTTCAATCGTATCAAAGGCTGCATCACCAAGAAATATCTTAGGATTGATAAGAGGATGCCGTTCTTTGAAATCTTTAAGGGCAGGAATTAAGGCTTTCGAATCGGCAAGTGATTTGTCTTCATCAGGAGATTTTGATTTCTTTTCAACAATGATGCCGGGGTGGGAATCAAGATAATCCTTGTTATAAAAATCAATAGAACGAACAATGCCAAGTCCATTGGTTATAATGCCAAATTTGTAAGCATAGCAAAAATGACCATTCACATACTGCTGCTTTACTTCATGGTCAGCAGTGGCGGATGCAGGCATAGAGGAATAGGCTGCTTTGTAAGGGTCATAAGAATCGTCTAAGTTATGAGATTTTGCATAAGCTTTAAGCTGTTTGAACATACGGTTGGCATATTTAGGATTGTTTTCGGTAACATATGCTTCAATACCGGAAGTATCAAACAGAAGCATGGAAGAAAGATTTTCATCAATGTCTTGGCATATCGGTTCAGTGGCATCTACGAGATTGTCAAAAACGGATTGTAAGTCTTCTAAAAAGTCCTGTTTAAATCGAGTAATTTTAGAAGCATCAGGAACTTTAGTAAAACCACAGAATTCTCTCAAGTGTCTGGAATAATGGAGAAAGATTAGCAGGAGAGAATCTGCTGGAATAGAAAAGAGGCGCTGGATAATCAAAGCCCAAAGCATGGCATTCAAGGGATATTTACGATTTCTGCCAGTGGATGCGTAGTAATGATATTTAAAGGAAATCGGAACAATTTCATCTAGGTCGATGTGGTTTTCAAGAAGAGTAAGAAACTGAGGTTTGTCGGATTCAAAAATTTCCTGACAATCTTCAAAAATATCTGCCAAAGTGAGCTGCTTTTGTGTTATCATAATAGTGTCTCCTTTCGGGATGTGATTTATGGTTTTCAGCAACTCCATTATACCACAAACCGTGAGGAGATTTTTATTTTTAGCAACAAAAGAATCCCGTATTTATGCGGGTTCTGGCGTTTCGCAAACGCCTAATTGATATAAAACAGGAAGGAGAGACAGCTATGCTTCATAACACATTTGAGATTCAGGTACAAGGGTCGCTGCCCTATGCAAGACTTATTACGTATATTCAGGAGGATTCGGATGCTATGGCGATCCGGGAAAGGCCTCTGATTTTGATCTGTCCGGGAGGGGGATATACCAGAACCTCCGACAGGGAAGCAGAGCCTGTTGCCTTAAAATTTCTGGCAATGGGATATCACGCCGCAGTGCTTCGGTATTCCTGTGCGCCTGCAGTATTTCCCACCTCTTTGCTGGAACTGGCATCGGCCATGGCGATGATTCGAAACAATGCAGAGCAGTGGCATGTGGACTCGGAAAAAATTATTGTTCAGGGCAGCTCTGCAGGCGGACATCTGGCGGCCAGCCTGGGCATGTTTTGGGATGAGGATTTTGTGGCCCAGGGCATCGGCCTGGGGGAGGCAGACCATGAACTGCTTCGTCCCAACGGCATGATTTTAAGCTATCCGGTGATCACCTCCGGAGAATTTGCCCACAGAGGTTCCTTTGAAAGCCTTCTGGGGGACAGGCAGGAAGAGCTTGGAGAGAAGCTTTCTCTGGAAAAACAGGTGAATGACAAGACGCCTCCGGCTTTTATCTGGCATACCTACACAGATCAGTCCGTACCGGTGGAAAATTCTCTGCTGCTGGTAAGCGCTTTGAGAAAGGCGGGAATTCCAACGGAGTTTCATATGTATCCCAGAGGCGAGCATGGACTTGCGCTGGCTAACCGCCTGACGCAGACAAACGATGGGCGTGGCATTCAGGAGGAATGTACCTCATGGATCGACCTTGCGCATACCTGGGTGGAGCATTTATTTGAATGATAAAACGGCAGAACCCCATTTTTAAGGAAAGATGGGCGTTCTGCCGTTTTATGCGTGATGGGGAAATTCCCGTTGGAGGATGGGGCAGCTCGTGTTATACTTGTAGCAGAGGCAGAAGAATAGAGGGTAAATAGATGAACTATATTGTGATGGATTTGGAGTGGAACCAAAGCAGTACGGGACAGGAGGCAGAGGCACAAAGGCTGCCCTTTGAAATCATTGAAATCGGCGCCATTCAATTAAATGACGGCTATGTCATGATCAGTCAGTTTAATGAACTGATTAAACCCCAGGTATATCACGAGCTGAATGAGGTTACGGGACAGCTGATGCACATGGAAATGGAGGAGCTGAACAGAGGAAAGCCCTTTTTTCAGGTGGTGGAGACATTCCTGAAATGGTGTGGAGAGCAGCCTTATCTTTTCTGCACTTGGGGCGTGCAGGATTTGACTGAGCTGCAGCGCAATATGAAATTTTATAATATGGCCCCATTGTCGGATGGCCCTATTGCCTTTTTGGATGTGCAGAAGCTGTTCGGAATTGCCTATGAGGACAGAAAGACGAAGCGTTCTCTGGAATATGCCATCGATTACCTGCAGATTGAGAAGGATATCCCCTTTCACCGGGCGTTCAGCGACGCTTATTATACGGCAAAAATTTTCTCTGTGCTGGCGGCAAAAAGTCCTGAACTTTTGCGCAATGTGTCTTATGATGTGTTCAATCCTCCAAGGGACCGCAAGCAGGAGATTAAGACGCAGTTTGACACCTATATGAAGTATATTTCCCGGCAGTTTGACGACAGGGAGGAGATGATGGCCGACAGGGAGGTCAGCTCCAGCAAATGTTATCTCTGCCACAGGAATCTTCGGAAAAAGCTGAAATGGTTTTCGGCTAACGGCAGACATTATTATTGTGTTGCCTATTGTGAAAAGCACGGATACCTGAAGGGGAAAATCAGAGTGCGGAAAACGGATGAGGGAAAATATTATGCTGTGAAAACCACAAAGTTTATTACAAAGGAAGAGGCGGACGCCATAGCGCTTCGGAGAGATCACATTAGAGAGCTGCGGCGCAAGCACAGGCATAAGGGAGAGGGGAAAGCTTGAAGAATGGTAAAAAGAAATAGATAGTTATTTTGCCGAAAACTAAATTCAGGGATTATGGCATTAGTCATAATCCCTGAATTTGATAGGATGTCTTTTTTTGCTGCGCCGCTTGGCATCCCGGATTTGAGCCTGTCTCCTTTTCTGAAGGCTCTTGTTTACATTCTGGGGACGCCTGCGGTGTTTTTTCTTGCTGCGCCGCCAGGCAAAGCGAGTGTTTCTGTGGGAAAAATGATAATTTTTAAAAAAGGACCGCAAAAACAGCAGAAGGAAAATGAGGGCTGCTAAGCCTGCAATTCCCAGGATGACCTTTATAATGTTGATGAAAACAAAGGAGGTCTGCTGGGAATCCTCTCCTTCGGCGGACTGGGTATTGTTTCCAAAGGAATAGGTATCTTCCTGCACGGCAGCAAAATCCAGGGAGGCAGAGCCGATAAAAACATCGTGGTAGGTATAGGTAATCACAGCAGCCTGATTTTCCTCCTGCGTTTCATAGGAAATGGAGGAAACCGTATCCTCAAAGTCTGCCGTCTTGGGAAGGACGATATAATCATCCTGATTCAGGGTAAGCAGAGGCTGGGAGCTGCCGAAAATATCATTTTCACTGTAAAAAAATCCGGCGTCATCAATGCTGTACTTTGTTTCTGTCTGTGAAATGTTCACTTTTTCAAAGTTGCTGAAGCCGTACTCAAACAAAGAAATGGTATCCTCGTACTGCAAGGGGCTTTCATCCTTTAAAACCACACAGATCAGCTTCAGACCATTTCGTTCTGCGCAGGACACCAGACAGCTTCTGGCCACGGAGGTGAAGCCTGTCTTTGCCCCCGCCAGATCCTCATAGGCATATTCCCCTCCCTGAAGCATTTCGTTGGAGCTGGACTCCACGATGTTGTCCGGCTGCTTGTCTGAAGGAGGGATGCGGAGCATGGTAGTGGTGGAAATATTGCAAAGCATCTCATTGTCGAAAAAGGCCCGGCCGATCTGGGCCAGATCATAGGCGCTGGTGTAGTGGTTTTCATCGGGCAGGCCGTTGGGGTTTACAAAATTGGAATCCACACAGCCCAGCTCCCTGGCTCTTTCATTCATTTTTTGGGCAAAGGCCTCTGTGGTGCCGCTGATGTGCTCTGCCACTGCATTGGAAACCTCATTGGCGGAACGGATCAGGATGGCGTTGAGGCACTGCTCCATGGTCAGCTCTTCGCCCTCGTCGATTGCGATATGGTTGCTGCTTCTGTCAATGCTGAATACGGCGTTGTGAGAAAAGGTCACAATTTCATCCAAGCTGCATTCCTCTGCCGCAATCAGCGTAGTGAGAATTTTGGTGGTGCTGGCGGGATACTCTTTCTCGTGTATATTTTTGGCGTATAAAACCGCCCCGGTGCCCGCCTCTATGAGAATGGCGGACTCTGCGCTGACGGTGGGGCCCGTGGGCCAGTTTTCAACGGTATTGGACTGTACCTCCATAGCCCGCTGGGCGGCAAGGCGCGCCTCTATTTCATCCTCGGCAAAGGCCGGCAGGCTTTGTGCAAAAAAAAGACCTGCGGCAAGGGAGCAGAGGAGAGATCGTTTTATGATGAGAAAAAAATTGCTGCGTTTTATTTTCATGAACAAATCCTTCCGGAAACTGTAAAATCAACATTCTTTGGTCTGTAGATTATCATACACCATTTTCAGGGAAAACCAAAGTAAAAATATATATGGAAATATCGTTCATAATTGACAATATCTTCCGGATAAAGTACATTGATAAGTGTGAAGGAGAAGCATTATGAGATTACGTAATATTACCGGCTCCAGAGAGGTGATTGCCCAAAGCCCTTATGTGGTGAAGGAGGCCGTGCTTGAAAAGTGTCCCGGCACCTGGCATGCTCTGTTTGGCAATTCCAATCCCATTTATATTGAAATAGGTATGGGAAAGGGCAGATTTATTCATACTATGGCTAAGGAGCATCCGGACATCAATTTTGTTGGAATAGAAAAATATTCCAGCGTATTGCTCCGGGCCATTCAAAAAATGGAAGAGGAGGAGCTCCCCAACCTGAAATTTATACGGATGGATGCGGAGGACATTGCCAAGGTATTCGGCCCCGGAGAGGTGGACAGAATCTATCTGAATTTTTCCGATCCCTGGCCCAAGGACCGTCATGCAAAACGCCGCCTGCCTTCCCGTGAATTCCTGGGGCGTTATGATGTGATTTTAAAACGAGAAGGCCGCCTGGAATTTAAAACAGATAATCGGGACTTATTCGATTTTGCGGTGGAGGAGCTTGAACCCGCAGGATGGAAAGCCCAGGCGATTACCTACGACCTGCACCGGGACGAGGCCCTTATGCAGGGAAACGTGATGACGGAGTATGAGGAAAGATTTTCCGCTATGGGAAACGCCATCTGTAAATATATTATTTATAGATGAGAATAAGGAGGAGACTATGGAATACACATTTACAACTGCGAATTTTGAACAAGAGGTATTGAAATCAGAACTGCCTGTTCTGGTGGATTTTTATGCGGATTGGTGCAATCCCTGCAAGATGATGGCGCCTGTGGTGGAGGCGCTGGCGAAGGAGCTTGCAGGCAAGTGTAAGGTGGGAAAATGCAACATTGATGAGAACCTTCCCATTGCCCAGAAATATCGTGTGGCCAGCATTCCCACCTTTATTGTGTTTAAGAATGGACAGCCCGCCAAAACCGTTATGGGAGCAATGCCGGCCCAGGAGCTGCGCAGTCAGGTGGAACAGGCGCTGTAGGATGCGGATGAGGGGAAGGGATATCTATGAGCGGCCACGAAAAGAATGAAAAAAGTGAAAGCAGGCAAAGCACAACCCAGGAGCTTACAGAGGAGGGCCGAAAGGTCCTCGGCAGCTTCCTGGGGGCTTTTCTCTATGCGGCAGGCATCAACCTGTTTGCAGTGCCTGCCGGGCTTTATACCGGCGGTGTTATGGGTATCTGTCAGGTAATCCGTACCCTGCTGATGGAATACCTGCACTTGGATTTTGGCCAGGTGGATATAGCGGGAATTATCTATTATGTGGTAAATATTCCTATTTTTTTATTGGCCTACAAACGGCTGGGAAGAAAATTTTTCTTTAAGACCCTGGCCACGGTGACTGCGTCCACACTCTTTTTGTCCCTGATCCCAGCGGCAGCACTTGTGCAGGATACCATGGCCGCCTGCGTGGTGGGAGGCATTGTGTCCGGCGCAGGAGTGGGAATCATTCTGCGCATGGGGTCCTCCGGCGGCGGAATGGATGTGATTGGTGTTTTGCTGATCAAGAGGAAACGGGATTTCAGCGTGGGAAGGCTGGGCCTTTTGGTCAATCTTGTGCTGTACGGGGCCTGCTTTTTTCTGTTTGATGTGGGAATTGTTGTATATTCCGTTATTTTTGCAGCGGTGTATTCTGTGGCAATGGACCGGGTGCATATCCAGAACATTAATGTGGAGGTCAATATTATCACCAAGGCAGATACTGTCTCGCTGGAGCGGGAGGTGTTTGAGGAATTGGGGAGAGGCATCACCAAATGGGACGCTTTGGGAGCCTATACCCATGAGAAGTCTCATGTTTTGTATGTGATGCTTTCAAAATATGAGGTGAACCGCCTCCGGGCGATTGTCCATAAGTATGACGAGCAGGCGTTTATAGTGGTGAATGAAGGCGTCAGTGTGGACGGCAACTATCTGAAGAAGCTGTAAGGGGGGAGAGCTATGGGAAAAAGAATGTGGGTACTGTTTTTGCTTGCGGCGTTTCTGCTCACGGCCTGCGGCAGTGAAGAAAGGGCTGAGACAAGGGATGTGAAGGAAGCCTTTGTGGAAATGTTTTTTACCTCGGATTATCAAAACCGTTACAGCAGCATGAGCCAGGAAGCAGACTGGGCTGAAGAATATTATCAGGACTTTTCTGAAGTTGTCACACAAGAATGCCTGGAACAGATGATTGCCAACAGAGAGCCGTTTAAATATGACAAGCTGGCAGAAGAAAACGGCGAGAAGATCACAGTGGAATCGGTATCCTTTTCTGTATATGATCAGGAAAATAAGGTGTATACCTTTGAGGCCGTTTTGAAAAGTACAGGAGGCGCCAGCAAAACCTGCCAGGTGAGCGGACAGATCACGCTGCAGGAGGAAGAGGGGAAGGAAAAAGTTTCTCATCTTTACATTGGCTCTTATGAGGAAACGGAATAGGGAAATATGTGCGTCAATCGTTTGCTTTGTGCAGGAGCCTGAGTTTATAGGCGTGTATTTTGGCCGCATATTTGCTGGTCATGATCACACCCACGACCATTATTCCCAGTGTAATGCCCAGGCATAAGCCGCCTGCAAAGTTATCTGCGTTATCGGTAAAAAACAGTATCATATAGATAACTGCAGCGATAAGACCTGCGATAAACAGCAAGTGCATGTGCTTTGTTAATTTCCTTTTTTCTTCATTACTGTAATCGGCAACCTTTAACACGGTTTCTTCCAATTCTCTATCCATTTTTTCAACCTTTCTTTCACCGTCTAATAACTCACGAAGGTCCACATTAAAGTAATCGGCCATTTCCATAAGAATGTCTAAATCCGGCAGATTATTTCCGGTTTCCCATCTTGAAACAGTCCTGCGGGAAACGCTGAATTTTTCTGCCAGCTGTTCCTGCGTAAATCCCATTTCTCTGCGAAGCTCTTTGATAAAGCTCCCTGTTTTTAGCTGATCCACGGCTTTTAACCTCCTTTCAAGGATAGCATACTGCTTGACGTATCTTATTTACAGGACACAAAACGCGCAATTTTCCAAATTTATATATGAGACACGGCGTGTCTGCCGGGGACCGGTCAGGTAAATGTATTTCTAACAGATGACAGTTTTTTAAACAATCAAAATTTAACATATCTCTGATTTCTGCTGTTAGGTTTATCGGGAATAGTCATACGGATAAGATTCCTATCTATTGCCGGGCGCAGATAATTTCTGCGGAAGCCTTCCTTAGACTTTAAATCCAGTTTTTCCATAAGTGCTTTACTTGTGTAAGGAACATCGTACTCCATGACATGAAGCAGCTTTTTGATATATTCTGAAAGCTGTTCATTATCTTCACTGCTTTGAATGGAAATATCATACAGAATTTTATCAATCTGTGACAGCATGAATTCAATAAAAATTGTAGATGCCCCATCTGTATGACATTTGGCTATTGCATTGTAATATTCGTCTTGAAACTTCGCAATCTGGCTTTCTATCGGAATATATTCAAATATCGGCTTCCACTTGGAAAGAATAGCAGTGTGCCATAATCTTGCCATTCTGCCGTTGCCATCAGAGAATGGATGGATAAAGACAAATTCATAATGGAATACACTGCTGAGAATCAGAGGATGAACGCTGTTCTTTTCCTTTTCCATCCAGTCAAAAAGGTTATTCATTAATTCTGGAACGAGTCGCGCAGGCGGCGCCATAAAAATACACTGATCACCGTTAAAAACACCTTCCTCACCTCGACGAAATACACCGGATTCTTCCACAACATATTTTGTCATAATGCCGTGGAATTGCTTTAGGTCTTTGATGCTATATGGATTTATTTCAGACAATCGTTCATAAGCGGCATAAGCATTTTTGACTTCCTGAATTTCTCTTTGTTCTCCCAGTACGGTTTTCCCGTTGATAACATCCCTGACCTGCCCCAAAGAGAGCGAATTCGCTTCAATTTTAAGGGAAGAGTGGATGGACTTGATGCGGTTGTTTTTCCTCAGATGTGGTTTTGCTTCCAAATTGATGGTTGCCGTAATGCGCCCAAGCTTTTCTGAAATAGAAGAAACATACGATAAAATTTCATTTGTAATTGTAAAAGGCGGTTTGTGATTTTCCATAAAGATACCTCTGTTTACTTGCGTATTAACTTGCATACTTTCTTCCTGTATTATACATCAAGATGCGAAGATTTCAATGCTGATATATGAAAAAGCTGGTTTTTGTTATTGTTCCCAATTGCTAATTTTCTGAAAATATTATAATATACTCATATAAAATGTGAAATTAAATTTTTTCAAAACGATAACAGAATTTAATGTATTATGAATTAAGAAAATTTAGGGGGTTTTTGTGAAAAAGGGATTTATCATTACAATATTTGTCTTTGCTGCTGCACTTTTGGCCGGGGTATTTTTCTTTTGGAGAGGCGAACCGCTGAAAATGCCAAATCAGGAAGAAATTATAAAAATTCAGCTGGATACAGTGAAAATTGAGCCGGCAGCGTTTGGAGAGGAAAAGCTGGCAGCACTGCTGGAGGAAATGGAAGCTGTTCGCCCGCTGAATCTGTTTGAGAAGCTGGGAGTGCCGCGATCTGAGAGCTATTATGTCCTGTCCTTCCTTTATCAGGATGGCGCCAGGGAGCTGTTTTACTTTTTTCTGAAGGACAATCTCTGGTATCTGCAGACAGAAGATAAAAGGGTGTATAAGGGCGCAGATTTCATTGAAGAATATACCCAGGCTTATGAAATTGTGACCAGGGACTGGGAGACGGAAAGCATATTTATGGAAGTGCCTGACAAGGAGCTTTTGGAATATGGTGTGGAAACAGGATTTGATCTCAGGTATCAGACAGCCTGTCTTGTAAGCGATGGCATGGAGAATGGACTGTCCCGGGAGGAGGCCTTTGCAAGTGCATATCATGAGCTTGCGTCTGTGTGGATATTATATCAGTATGCCGTGGAGGAGGGCTTTGAGGTGTCTGAGGAGGATTATGCCCGGTATCTGGACAGAAGGCTTTCAGAGGTAAAGGAACAGGAAAACTATGAAGAAATGCAGCAGGTCTTTAAAGAAGCTGGAACTGCGCTTGGGCAGATGCAGGAGGAGGCGGCTGCTGCCTGTGATGATTTTCTGGACAATAGAAAGAATAAAAAAAGTCTGCTGGAAGCAAAGAGGGCGCGCAAAATCATGATTTTGCGGCGCCCTCTTTTTGCGTGCGCCTAGCGGCGCACGTTTCTCTGTTTATTTTCCATGCTTATTCTTTAAAGCGGCGGCAATAAATCCCTTAAACAGGGGATGGGGCCTGTTGGGACGGGATTTCAGCTCGGGATGTCCCTGGGTGGCCACAAAGAAGGGATGCTCTGTGAGCTCGCACATTTCCACGATACGTCCGTCGGGCGAGGTGCCGGAAAGGCGCAGGCCGTGCTCCGTGAGCACACTGCGGAAATCGTTGTTCACCTCGTAGCGGTGGCGGTGTCTTTCGTATATGGTTTCCTCCCCGTATAATTCGTAAGCCTTAGAGGCCTTGTCCAGCACACATGGATAGGCTCCCAGCCTTAAGGTGCCGCCGATATCCTCAACCCCGTTCTGGTCCGGCATCAGGGCGATCACCGGATGGGTGGTGGAAGGGTTCAGCTCTACGCTGTGGGCGTCGCTAAAGCCAACTACATTGCGGGCGTATTCCACGATAGTCAGCTGCATGCCAAGGCACAGGCCCAGGAAAGGCTTATTGTGGGTTCTGGCGTACTGGATGGCGATAATTTTCCCCTCGATGCCCCGGGAGCCGAAGCCGCCGGGCACAAGAATCCCGTTGCAGTCTCCCAAAAGCTCCTCAGCGTTTTCCTCGGTGACAGTCTCTGAGTCGATCCATTTGATGTTCACTGTGGTGTGATTGGTGATTCCTCCGTGCTTTAAAGCCTCCACCACACTGATGTAGGCGTCGTGCAGGGATACATACTTTCCAACCAGAGCGATCTTTACCTCGTCTGTGGGATGGCGCAGGTCGTTTACCATAGTGGTCCAATCCGTAAGATCGGGCTCGGGACATTCCAGGTGCAGGCATTCGCAGGCAACCTGGGCCAGATGCTCCTTTTCCATGGCAAGGGGGGCCTCATAGAGATATTCCACATCCAGGTTCTGCAGCACACGGCTGCTGGGAACATTACAAAATAACGCAATTTTATCCTTGATTGCCTGGTTCAGGGCATGCTCGCTTCGGCAGACGATAATATCCGGCTGGATACCCATGCCCTGCAGGTCCTTTACGCTTGCCTGGGTGGGCTTCGTCTTCAGCTCCTGGGAGCATTTCAGGTAAGGAATCAGAGTAACGTGTATCAAAATAGCGTTCTCATGGCCCACCTCGTGCTGAAACTGACGGATGGATTCCAAAAAGGGCTGACTTTCAATATCGCCAACGGTTCCCCCTACCTCAATGATGGCGATGCGGGTGTCCGGGTCGGTAAAGTTGCGGTAAAAGCGGCTTTTGATTTCATTGGTGATGTGGGGAATCACCTGAACGGTGCCTCCGCCGTAGTCGCCTCTGCGTTCCTTCTGCAGAACGGACCAATATACCTTTCCTGTGGTCACATTGGAGTTTTTGTCCAGGCTTTCATCAATGAATCTCTCGTAATGTCCCAAATCCAGGTCTGTTTCCGCTCCGTCATCAGTGACGAATACCTCCCCGTGCTGAATGGGATTCATGGTGCCCGGATCGATATTGATATAAGGGTCAAATTTCTGCATGGTGACCTTATAGCCCCGGGCCTTCAAAAGCCTTCCCAGGGATGCGGCTGTGATACCCTTGCCCAGACCTGAGACAACGCCTCCTGTTACAAATACATATTTTACTGACATAGTGCGACCTCCTTCTCATGAATCATACTGTAAAAAAAGAGAAAGAGACCCCGCAGGGAGCCTCTTTGCTCAAAATTTTTCTTTCGTTATTATTTTATTAGTTGTGGTAAAGCCTCTGGGATTGATAATCCGGCTCGCAGGTGAGGTTTATGCCCAGCTTTCGGAATACATTCATATCCACCTGGGATAAAATAACACTGGAATGCACCTCAGAGCCCTTCAGATTCTTTAACTGCTCAATGGCCTTTTTGGCTTTGTCATCTGTGGCAGCACAAATGGAAAGGGCGATTAAAATTTCATCTGTGTGCAGCCTTGGGTTTTTATTGCCCAGATAGGTTACCTTCAAATCCTGAATGGGGCCAATGGCTGCGGGGGAAATTAACTGCACCTGATCCTCGATTCCCGCCAGAACCTTCAGCGCATTTAACAGCATTGCCGAGGAAGCGCCCAAAAGTGCGCTTGTCTTGCCGGTGATAATCTGTCCATTTGGAAGCTCTATGGCCGCTGCGGGCTCTCCGGTGGCCTCCGCCTTTACCTTTGCGGCGCTGACCACAGGCCTGTCCTCAATGGTGATGCCTGCCTGCTTCATTAAAAGCTCAAGCTTATAAATCTGTTCCTCGTCGGCGTTTCCCTGACGCTTTTGGCATAAAACGCTGTAATATCTGCGGATAATTTCCTGATTGGACGCCTGCCGTACTGCTTCATCGTCAATGATGCCGAAGCCCGCCATATTGACACCCATGTCGGTGGGTGACTTGTAGGGACATTTCCCCATGATCTTTTCAAAGGTTGCGCTGAGCACAGGAAAAATTTCCACATCCCTGTTATAATTTACGGTGGTTTCACCGTAGGCCTCCAAATGGAAGGGATCAATCATATTCACATCGTTTAAATCTGCCGTTGCAGCCTCATAAGCCAGATTCACAGGGTGCTTTAAAGGCAGATTCCAGACGGGGAAGGTTTCATATTTGGCGTAGCCCGCCTGAATGCCCCGCTTGTATTCATGATACAGCTGTGAAAGGCAGGTGGCCATTTTTCCGCTGCCGGGTCCCGGAGCGGTGACCACCACCAAAGACCTTGTGGTTTCAATATATTCGTTTCTCCCATAGCCCTCATCGCTTACGATAAAAGGAATGTTGGAGGGATAGCCGTCAATGGGATAATGACGGTAAACCTTCATGCCCAGAGATTCCAGTTTTTTCTGGTAGGCAATGGCGCTTGGCTGTCCGGCAAAGCGGGTGAGGCATACGCTTCCCACGTAAAGGCCGTATCCCCGAAAGGCGTCTATGAGCCGCAGCACATCCAGATCGTAGGTGATTCCCAAATCGGACCGAACCTTATTCTTTTCAATGTCTGCTGCGTTGATTACAATGACAATTTCAGCCTGATCCTTTAACTGGGCCAGCATATTGATTTTGCTGTCGGGCTTGAAGCCTGGCAGCACTCTGGAAGCATGATAGTCGTCAAAAAGCTTTCCGCCGAATTCCAGGTAGAGCTTTCCCCCAAAGGCGGAAATGCGCTCCTTGATTTTTTCGGACTGCATTTTGAGATAGATATCGTTATCGAAGCCAATTTTTCCCATTTGGTTCTCCAATCCTTTTGTAAAAAACATCTATTTGTTATCATACAAAAAAAATACTTTAAAATCAATGGCAAATGCTCTGGAATTTAAGAAAAGTTTTAGAGATACCCGTTTTTTTTCATATTTACGCTATTGATTTCTCAAAGGGTTCTCTCTATAATAGAAGAAGCTTACTGCTGAATATCGAAAATGAGCAGATTACTTTTTATAAAATGGTATAAACTAAAATCAGGAAATGGAGCTGCTATGGATAATCATATGAATCAATACGACAACGGAGGGGGCTACAATAACGGTCGTGGGAACGGACAAAATGGAAACGGCTCAAATGGCGGCGGGCAGCCGCCCAGAAAACCCAGTATACTGATGCTGGTGCTGGCCGGATTAAGCACGGTTCTCATCGTGTTTATGCTGTGGAACCTGCTGTTTGGCAGTTCTACGGGAACCCAGAGCGTAAGCTATACAGACTTTCTGCAGTATCTGAATGAGGACCAGGTGGAGGCTGTGCAGGTGCAGAGCACTGGGGTTATTATTTTCACCCTGAAGCAGCAGGAAAGCGCCAGCGAGGAGAATATGCCTCAAAACGGATACGCCTTTTATATGTCTCAGTTCCCGGTACAGTATTCCACTGTGCTGATGGAGGATCTGGATACACTGACTGCCCGGCTGGAGGAGCACGGTGTGGACGGCACCCGTGTGCTTTCCGACAATTCCGGCCGGATTATGGACATTTTGGTGTATGTGGTGCTGCCCGTGGTTCTGATGTGGATCCTTTTGGGCGTCATCTTCCGCAAGATGGGCGGAAGCGGCGGTCCCATGGGTGTGGGCAAGAGCAATGCCAAGGTCTATGTGCAGAAGGAGACAGGGGTAACCTTTAAGGATGTGGCAGGAGAGGATGAGGCAAAGGAATCTCTGGTAGAGGTGGTGGATTTTCTGCACAATCCGGGCAAATATTCCAAGATTGGTGCAAGACTGCCCAAGGGAGCGCTTCTGGTGGGCCCTCCCGGAACAGGTAAGACCCTGCTTGCCAAGGCGGTGGCTGGAGAAGCTCATGTTCCCTTTTTCTCCCTGACCGGTTCCGATTTTATAGAGCTTTATGTGGGCGTGGGCGCAAGCCGTGTTCGTGATTTGTTTAAGGAAGCCACCAAGAACGCGCCCTGCATTATCTTTATCGACGAGATCGATGCCATAGGCCGCAGCCGTGATTCCAAGTACGGCGGCGGAAACGAAGAGAGAGAGCAGACCTTAAATCAGCTTTTGTCTGAGATGGACGGCTTTGACAGCTCCAAGGGTATTTTGATTCTGGGTGCCACCAACAGACCGGAGATTTTGGACAAGGCCCTTCTGCGGCCGGGCCGTTTTGACCGCCGCATTATTGTGGATAAGCCGGATCTGAAGGGCCGCGTGGAGATATTGAAGGTACACTCCAAGGATGTAAAGATGGATGAGACGGTGGATCTGGATGCCATCGCCCTTGCCACCAGCGGCGCTGTTGGCTCCGATCTGGCCAATATGATCAACGAAGCCGCTATCAATGCAGTGAAGGAAGGCAGACAGTATGTAAACCAGCAGGATTTGTTCAACGCAGTAGAGCAGGTGCTGGTGGGCAAGGAAAAGAAGGATCGCATCATGAGCAAGGAGGAGAGAAAAATCGTCTCCTATCATGAGGTGGGACATGCGTTGATCAGCGCCCTTCAGAAAAATTCTGAGCCGGTGCAGAAAATTACCATTGTGCCTCGTACCATGGGAGCCCTGGGTTATGTGATGCACGTGCCGGAGGAGGAGAAATATCTCAATACGGAGGCGGAGCTTCGGGATATGCTTGTGGGTCTGGTAGGAGGCCGGGCGGCAGAGGAGATTGTCTTTGGAAACGTGACCACCGGAGCGGCCAACGATATAGAAAAAGCCACGGAGATTGCGCGCTCCATGATTACAAGATATGGAATGAGCAAGAAATTCGGACTGATGGGACTTGCAACCATAGAAAGCCAGTATCTGGAGGGCAGAGCGGCTTTAAACTGCAGCGATCAGACGGCGGCTGAGATCGACGCGGAGGTTGTGGAAATCTTAAAGGAGAGCTATGATAAGGCCCTTTCCCTGCTTCGGGAAAACAGAGAGCTTATGGATAAGCTGGCTGAATTCCTGATTGAGAAGGAAACCATTACAGGCAAGGAGTTTATGGAAATTTTCCGCCGGGAAAAGGGACTGCCTGAGCCGGAGGAAAAGAAATCCGGGGAAGAGGATGAGAAGTCTGTAAAGGAAGAGCAGAAGCAGCCAAAAGAGGAGCCGCAGGCTGCTCCTCAGGAAAAACAGCCGGAAATCCCTCAGGCGGCACAGCCTTCGGAGGAAGGCGGACAGGAGCCTGTAGAGGACACAAAACCGCAGGAGACAGATAAGCCGCAGGACAAGCAGGATCCGTCGGTAGGACTTTTTTCCGGCGGAAAAGTGGATTGATAAA
>NZ_CALWMU010000045.1:0-24304 GCF_944382095.1 Candidatus Acetatifactor stercoripullorum | reverse complement strand
AAACTGATAGGACTGGGAGTGGACAGCCATTATGCGGCAACAATAGCCTACGACCGCAAAGGATACTGGTTCAATGCAGGAAACAAGGCGGTCAATTGGGCATTAAGTAAAGAAAGACTGATAAACTGGGGCTTTTATGACTTAGCCGCAGCCTATCAGCCACTGCATGTCAACTATTGAAACCGCCGTGTACCGAACGGTACGCACGGTGGTGTGAGAGGACGGGGGCTAATCACCCCCTCCTACTCGATTACAGGAAATCCCGCAAAAGGAAAGGAGCAGGAAATGAGCAGAGAAATGGCAAAAACCTATGACCCAAAGGGCATAGAGGACAAATTGTATCAGAAGTGGCTTGACAAAAAATATTTTCACGCAGAGGTGGATCATGACAAGACTCCTTTTACTATCGTGATTCCGCCCCCAAACATTACGGGACAGCTTCACATGGGGCATGCGCTGGACAATACCATGCAGGATATCCTGATCCGGTTTAAACGGATGCAGGGCTATAACGCCCTGTGGCAGCCGGGCACGGATCATGCAAGCATTGCTACAGAGGTTAAGATTATTGAAAAGCTGAAGGAAGAGGGCATTGATAAAAACGACCTGGGCCGTGAAAAATTTTTAGAGAGAGCCTGGGAGTGGAAAAAGGAATACGGCGGGCGCATCATCGGCCAGTTAAAAAAGCTGGGTTCCTCCTGCGATTGGGACAGAGAGCGCTTTACCATGGACGAGGGCTGCAACAAGGCTGTTACCGAGGTCTTTGTAAAGATGCACGAAAAGGGCTATATTTATAAGGGCTCCCGAATCATCAACTGGTGCCCTGTGTGCAACACTTCTATCTCTGACGCGGAGGTGGAATATCAGGAGCAGGCAGGTCATTTCTGGCACATCAAATATCCTCTCATCAACGAGGATGGAACGGTAAGCGATACAGAATTCCTGACCTTTGCCACCACCCGTCCCGAGACCATGCTGGGAGATACGGCGGTGGCCATTCATCCCGACGATGAGCGTTATCAGCATCTGAAGGGAAGAAAGGTGATGCTGCCCTTGATGAACCGGGAGATTCCCATTGTCACGGACGCATATGTGGACAGAGAGTTTGGAACGGGCGTGGTAAAGATCACCCCGGCGCATGACCCTAATGACTTCGAGGTGGGGAGACGTCATAATCTGCCCATTATCAATGTGATGAACGACGACGCCACCATCAATGAAAACGGCGGCAGATTTGCGGGAATGGACCGCTATGAGGCACGCAGGGCCATCGTGGAAGAGCTGGACGCTATGGGGCTTCTGGTAAAGGTCGAGGAGCATATGCACAATGTGGGCACCCATGACCGCTGTAAGACTACCATTGAACCTCTGGTGAAGGAGCAGTGGTTTGTAAAGATGGACGAGCTGATAAAGCCGGCCATAAAGGCGGTGAAAACCGGAGAGATCAGGCTGATTCCCGAGCGTATGGAAAAGAACTATTTCAACTGGACCGACAATATCAGGGATTGGTGCATCAGCCGCCAGCTCTGGTGGGGACACCGGATTCCGGCCTACTACTGCGACGAGTGTAAGGAAGTGGTGGTTGCCAGTAAGATGCCGGATGTATGCCCCAAATGCGGCTGTACTCATTTTACCCAGGACCCTGATACGCTGGACACCTGGTTTTCCTCGGCCCTGTGGCCCTTTGAGACCCTGGGCTGGCCCGAGCAGACGGAGGATTTGAAATACTTTTATCCCACCGATGTGCTGGTGACAGGCTATGACATCATTTTCTTCTGGGTCATCCGCATGATCTTTTCCGGCTATGAGCAGATGGGGGAGAGACCCTTTAAGACGGTATTGTTCCACGGCCTTGTGCGGGACAGCCAGGGCAGAAAAATGTCTAAGTCCCTGGGCAACGGCATTGACCCGCTGGAGATCATCGATCAGTATGGCGCGGACGCCCTGCGTTTGACGCTGATCACCGGAAATGCGCCGGGCAATGATATGCGCTTTTATTATGAGAGGGTGGAAAACAGCCGGAATTTCGCCAATAAGGTGTGGAATGCTTCCCGGTTTATCTTGATGAATATGGAGCAGACCTGTGAAAAGACCGGAAAAGAAATAAGAGAGCCAGAAGCAGGAGAGCTTGCTCCTGCGGACAAATGGATTCTCTCCAAATTAAATACCCTGGTGAAAGACGTTACGGACAATATGGAGCATTTTGAGCTGGGGATTGCGGTACAGAAGGTTTATGACTTTATCTGGGATGAATTCTGCGACTGGTACATTGAGATGGTAAAGCCCAGGCTTTACAGCTCAGATGACGAGATCAGCCAGAATGCGGCTCTGTGGACCTTAAAGAGTGTGCTGCTTGACGCCTTAAAGCTGCTGCATCCCTATATGCCCTTTATCACGGAGGAAATTTTCTGCACGCTGCAAAGCAGTGAGGAATCCATCATGATCAGCAGCTGGCCCAAGTACCGTCCGGACAGAAGCTTTCCCCAAGAAGAGAAGGATATTGAGATCATCAAGGAGGCGGTAAGAGGCATCCGCAATGCAAGAAGCGGGATGAATGTGGCGCCCAGCCGCAGGACGAAGGTTACTATAGTCAGTGAGGATGCGGATATTCTGCGCACCTTCAGCGAGGGCAGGCTGTTCTTTGCCTCTTTGGCTTATGCAAACGAGGTGATCACGCTAAGCGCTCTTTCCGGGCAGGATAAAGACAGTATGGGCAAGGATGCGGTGTCCGTGGTGATTCCGGGGGCTACGCTCTACATTCCGCTGGCGGAGCTTGTGGATATCGCACAGGAGATAGAAAGGCTGGAAAAGGAGAAAAAGCGTCTTACGTCGGAACTGGCACGATCCCGGGGAATGCTTTCCAATGAGCGCTTTTTGTCTAAGGCGCCCCAGGAAAAGGTGGATCAGGAGAAGGAGAAGCTTGCAAAATATGAACAGATGATGGAGCAGGTGACCCTGCGCCTTGCACAGCTTTCCGGAGGAGAGGGCAGGTAAATCCTTTTGGAAAAAAAACAAATCAATACCTTTGAGCAGGCGGAGGCGTATCTTTACGATACGCCCCGCTTTACCAGAAAAAATACCCTGGAGGATACAAAAGCCTTTTTAAAAAGGCTTGGAAGCCCGGACCGGGGAATGAGAATCATCCATGTGGCCGGCACAAACGGAAAAGGCTCCGTTTGTGCTTATTTGCGCTGCATTTTAGAGGAGGCCGGATACACTGTGGCTGCGTTTACGTCGCCCCATCTGGTGGATATCAGAGAGCGGTTTTTCATCAAGGGCCGCATGATAGAGAAGGAAACCTTTCTTTGGGCTTTTCTTTCGGTGTACAATGCGCTTGACTGGGAAGCCCTTGAAAAGGGAGCGGGGTATCATCCCACCTTTTTTGAGTATCTGTTTTTTATGGCCATGCTTGCCTTCTCCAGAGAGAAGCCGGATTTTTGTATTCTGGAAACAGGTCTGGGAGGGAGGCTTGACGCTACCAACGCCGTGGACGAAAAGGAGCTTTCCGTGATCACCCGGATTGGCCTTGACCATGTGGAATATCTTGGAAATACCATAGAAGCCATTGCGGGGGAAAAAGCGGGGATTTTAAAAAAGGGAACGCCGGTGGTTTTCTCCGATACTGTAAAGGAGGCTTCTTTGGTGATTCAGGGCAGGGCGGCCCAGCTTGGCATTCAGGCTTATCCGGTGTCGAAAAATGACTACGCTTTCTTAAAAATTAAAAATAAAAGCATTGATTTTTCTCTTGGTACTAGGTATTATGGTTATGTTAGGCTTACCTTGCACACCATAGCGGGATATCAGATGGAAAATGCGGCCCTTGCAGTACGCTGCGCAGAGGTGCTGGACGGTGGAAAAACCATCTCAAGGGAGCATCTGATTCGTGGAATAGAGAAGTGCTTTTGGGCCGGCAGGATGGAAGAGGTACTGCCGGAGGTCTATCTGGACGGGGCTCATAACGAGGACGGCATCCGGGCGTTTCTGGATACGGTAAAAATGGATGGCTGGCAAGGGAAAAGGAGCCTTTTATTTAGTGTGGCTGCAGATAAGGATTACGGACATATGCTGCAGAGAGTGGTGCAGTCCGGGCTGTTTGACCGCATTGCGGCAGCGCATATGAAAAACAAAAGAGCTGTGCAGCTTGCAGCGCTTGACAGATTGTTTTTACGGTACCCTGGCTGCAGATACACCTTATACGACAATGTTGACACTGCTTTCTGCGCGCTTTTGGAGGAGCAGAGAAAGTCCCGGGGGCAGATTGGGGAGGAACGCATTTATATTGCGGGAAGCCTTTATCTGGCGGGCGAAATAAAGGAGCTGTTAGCGCATGATTAATTTTGAGGAAGAGCTGAAGAAATTTCATCCCAGTCTTGAGGTGGAGGATGCGGAGGAAGCAATTTACAACCAGGATTTGACGGATATGGCGGATATTCTGGTGAAGATGATAAAGGAATCGGAAGGAAAGAAGGAACAGTCATAAGAAACAGTCATGAGAAAGAGGTGTGCAAATGTTTTGTTATAACTGTGGCTGTCGCCTGTCGGAGCACGATTTTTGTACGGCCTGCGGAGCGGATGTCTCTCTTTACAAGAAGATAATGCAGGTTTCCAATATGTACTACAACGAAGGTCTGGAAAGGGCCGGAGTCAGGGACTTGACCGGGGCCATAGGCAGCCTGCGGCAGAGTCTTAAATTCAATAAAAACAATATTGAGGCCAGAAATCTTTTAGGTCTTGTGTATTTTGAGATGGGCGAGGTGGTGGCGGCCCTGAGTGAATGGGTGATCAGCAAAAACCTGCGGGGAGAGAAAAATATTGCGGACGACTATATCGAAATGATACAGACCAATGCTTCCCGGTTGGAGGCCATCAATCAGACCATTAAAAAGTATAATCAGGCTTTGGCTTACTGTGGACAGGACAGCAAGGACCTGGCGGTGATCCAGCTGAAAAAGGTACTCTCCTTAAACCCCAAATTCGTACGGGCCCATCAGCTGCTGGCCCTTTTGTATATGGACAGTGAAAATTGGGAGAAGGCCAGGCGGGAGCTGAAAAAGTGCATGGCCATTGACCGGAACAACACCCAGACACTGCGCTATCTGCAGGAGGTGGAGCAGATGCTGCAGCCGGAAGAGGGTGTAAAGCAGATGCCCAGGCACAGGAAAGATGAGGCAGTGCGCTACCAGAGCGACAATGAGATTATCATTCAGCCGTTAAATGTGAAAGAAACCAGAGGAGGCGGCGTATCAACCCTTGTGAATCTGGGGATTGGACTTGTGATCGGCCTGGCAGCAATGTATTTTCTGGTGGTGCCTGCAGCCGTATCTAACGCCAACAATGAGGCTCAGAAAACCATAACGGAAATTGGAAACCAGCTGGATACAAGAACTGCCCGGATTACGGAGCTGGAGGCGCAAATCGCAAATCTGGAACAGGAAAATGCTTCTTTGAACCAGGAGCTTGAGGGCTATGTGGGGGCGGACGGCACCCTGCAGACCATCGATAATCTTCTTTCGGCTGCAACCGCATATCTGGAGAACCAGGATGCACAGCAGACGGGAGAAAACCTGGAGAGCATTGCCCAAAGCGTAAATATTGAGGATACGTCACAGGCCTTTCAAAGCCTGTACAATGTGCTTCTGGGGGCCGTAGGGCCAGAGCTTTCCCAGACCTATTATGCGGAGGGAACCACGGCATATAACGATGAGGACTATGGGGCCGCCATTGAAAGCTTTACCAGGGCAGTATATTACGATGCCGCAAACGCGGAGGCTTTGTACAGTCTGGCCGATGCCTACCGCTTAAACGGCGATACGGAGAACGCTGTTGCGACCTATGACAGAGTGATAGAGCTGTTTCCCGATACAGACAGGGCAAGGCGCGCACAGCGTTACCGGGATGATCTCAGCACAGCTGGAGGCAGCCAGTAAAAAACAACAGAATGGAAAAAGTACGAAAGAAAAGAACCTGCATAGCATTATGCAGGTTCTTTTGCACGTGCGAAGGAGGACGACGGAACGGATGCGGAAAAAGAAAAGGGGAAGAGAGGAAGGAAGCAAATGGAGGAGTTTCAGGTTATTGACAACTGTCTGATGGTCAGACTGCCAAAAGAGGTGGATCATCATCTGGCCGGTTATATCTGCGAGAATGCGGATCGGTATATTGTGCGGGAGAATGTGAGTAATGTGGTTTTCGACTTTGAGAATACCAGGTTTATGGATTCCTCAGGCATTGGCATTATCATGGGGCGTTATAAGAAGATTGCCTGCTTTGGCGGACGTGTTTACGCCATTCATGCGGACAGGCAGATACAGCGGATTTTGAAGATTTCCGGACTGACCAGAATTGTGGAAATATTAAATTAGAAACGGAGAAAAAAAGCATGATTGCAGAAATGAAGGAAAAGCCAGAAGTGAAAGAAAAGTCGGAAGTAAAAGAAAAGTCGGAAGTAAAAGAAAAGGCAGAGACGGAAGAACAAAAAGGAAGTCAGGAAGTATGGAGGGGAGCAGACATGAGAAACGAAATGGAGCTTACATTCGATGCAGTTTCCAATAACGAAAGCTTTGCCAGAGTAGCGGTGGCGGCTTTTGTGTCCCATTTAAACCCTACCCTGGAGGAGCTTGCGGACATTAAGACGGCGGTGTCGGAGGCGGTGACCAACTCAATCATACACGGCTACGAAAATCTTTACGGCTACGGCAGGCATGGGGAGGTGAGACCCTCCTATGAGACTGTGCATCCGGGCAAGGTAAGGATTCGGTGCCTTTTGGAAAAGGGAATCTTACATATTGAGGTTACGGATAAGGGGAAGGGGATTTCGGATATTGAAAGAGCCATGGAGCCCTTGTTTACCACAAAACCGGAGCTGGAACGCTCGGGAATGGGTTTTGCCTTTATGGAGGCTTTTATGGACGATCTGGAGGTTTCCAGCGTGCCGGGACAGGGAACCTGTGTGCGGATGAAGAAAAAACTGGGGACCGGCGAATGGATAGACAGAGAGGACTAGCTTATGGAAGATGTGTCAGTACTGATTGCAAAATCCCAGTCGGGAGATAAAGAGGCCAGAGAAGTACTGATCGAGAAAAACCTGGGACTGGTGCACCATATTGTGAGACGCTTTGCGGGAAGAGGATGTGACATGGAGGATTTGTTTCAAATTGGAACCATAGGGCTGATCAAGGCAATCGACAAATTTGACTTAAGCCAGGGCGTAAAGTTTTCCACCTATGCGGTGCCTATGATCACAGGGGAAATCAAACGTTTTCTGCGGGATGACGGACTGGTGAAGGTGTCCAGAACCATCAAGGAAAATGCGCTGAAGGTGCGCATGGCCAGACAGCGTCTTCAGGCTAAGCTGAACAGAGAGCCGGCTCTCTCGGAAATCGGCAGAGAATCCGGGCTTTCCCGGGAGGAAATCGTGCTTGCCATGGAGGCAGGGGCTGAGGTGGAATCCTTATACAGCGCGGTGTATCAGGATGACGGAAGTGAGATGTACCTGGTGGACAGAGTGGTGCAGAACCAGGGGACGGCCTCTGCTGCAGGACTTGGAGGACTGTGTGATGGAAACGATTATGAAAAGGAGCGGCTCTTGGATCATATGCTGCTTTCACAGCTTTTGGACAGTCTGGAGGCTTCCGACAGAGAGCTGATCTATATGCGCTATTTCCAAAATAAGACACAGGTGGAAATTGCCGCAATTTTGGGGGTCAGCCAGGTTCAGGTCAGCAGAATGGAAAAAAAGATACTCTTACGGCTGCGGGAGCGGGCGGGCTGATTTTGATTCATTAATATTTTATAAAAATTGTTATTTTTTCTTTTTTTTCCTCACATTTTAGATTATCATGAAAGATAAAGGCGGCTGCGGTCGAAACAGGCAGACTGCGGCACGGATGTGAAAAAAGGAGAGAAGAAAATACCCATGAAAAATAACAGAAACGGCAGCCGGACTACGGAGGACAGACTGGAGAGGAGCGGACGCAGGAGAAATAACAGAATCAGCTCCATTCTTGTGATGTTTGGATGCCTTCTTGTATTAGTGCTTGTGACTTATCTGGCCGGCGTTCTTTATATGTGGATAGATGCGGAATTTCAGAAGAATGCCGATGACATTGCGGAGGCGGTGATGCTTTCCGAGCAGGAGGGCCAGGTCACCTATACAAAAGAGGAGCTTGACGCCATGGTGGCGCAGGCAAAGGAGGAGGCGGGGACAGAGGCCTCCCAGGAAATTCTGGAGGGAATCAAAGCCTCTCTTACAGCCGGAGAAACGACGGTGGAAACCCTTCGTCCCTACTACCCCGACGAGCTGGTGGTGGTGAGCGGCGGCACTTTCCATTTTGTACCCATACAAAAGGATCTGCGCTTGAATGATTACACCCAGGAGAATTTGAATATTCTGGAGACGGGGGAATACCAATATCTGGAAAACGGACAGGTGACCTCCCATAAGGGGATTGACGTGTCCAAGCACCAGGGAGAAATCGACTGGCAGCAGGTGGCGGCAGATGGCGTTGAGTATGCCTTTATCCGGGTGGGGCTTAGAGGCTACGGCACCGGAAAGCTGGTGGAGGATGAGTATTTTGAGCAGAATATCACAGGGGCGCTGAGCGCCGGAATCAAGGTGGGGGTTTATTTTTATACCCAGGCCATAAACGAAGAGGAGCTTATGGAGGAGGCCAATTTTGTACTGGAGAAAATTGCACCCTACCGGATAGAATGCCCTGTGGTGTTTGACGTGGAAAAGGTATCAGGGGACGATGGACGCATGAACAGCCTCACGGTGGAGGATCGCACAAACCTTACTCTTTTGTTCTGCCAGACCATTGAAAATGCGGGCTATAAGCCTATGATATACCATAATATGGAGATGGGTGCGCTTTTGCTTGATCTTGCGAAACTGGAGAATTATGACAAATGGTTTGCTTATTATAATGCAGATTTCTATTATCCCTACCAGTATGAAATCTGGCAGTATACGGACAATGGCACTGTAAACGGCATTGACGGGCCGGTGGATTTGAATATCAGCTTTGGGCCTCTTTGGTAAATGGAAATGCAAAAGGGCAGGATTTCCGAAAAGGAATTACGGAAATCCTGCCCTTTTTGGTAAGGCAAAAAATTGGTGAGGCTTTTTCAGATCAAAACTTTATAGGTAATCCTTGATTTCGTCAATTTTATTTTGGACATTTTGAATGGCTGTGCGTACACCCTCTGCGTGAATCAGGTTGCGTTCGCTCATTTCCTGTACCTGCTCTGCACTGGCGGTTACCTCTTCTGTGGAGGCGGAAAGCTGTGATATATTGTCCACAATCCGGTTGTTGGAGTGGGCAAGACCCGAAATCTGTTCGTCAATGGCGCTGATATCCTCAATAAGGCTTGTCATGTTATTGTTTAATACGGTAAAGGATTCAGCGGCAGTGAGTATATTTTCATTTTGCAGCTTGGTCTCCTCTAAGGAGCTGTCCACAGAGACCACCACCTCTTTGGCGTTTGCGTTTAATTCGCTGGTGATTCGGGTAATTTCTTCCGTAGAGCTCTTGGTCTGTTCGGCAAGCTGGCGGATTTGATCAGCTACCACCGCAAAGCCTCTGCCTGCTTCCCCGGCTCTTGCGCTTTCGATGGAAGCGTTCAGGGCCAGAAGATTGGTCTGGCTGGAAATCTGGAGAATCATTCCGGCAATATTTTCCACTTCCTTTGTCTTGTCTTGGAGCCTTGCCATGGACTGGGTAACCGCATGATTGGTGTCGGCAATTTTTGCGGACTGCTCCTTTAGGTCGTCCATGACTTTCATGTTATTTTGAATGCTTTCGTTGGATTGTGTAGCCACCTCTACCATCTTTTTGGAGCGCTCCTGAGTTTCATTGATGGCCTCCTGGATGGTCTGGGTCATATTGTTCTGCTCCTCAATGCTTTGGGCTGTTGTGCTGGTGGCGGAAGAAATTTCCTTCATGCTCTGGGCCGCCTTGGTGGCGGCATCTACCAGCTCATTCACCTGAGTGTCGCTTGCGGCAGTCTGCTCCTGTACAGTCTTGGAGATATCCAGAATGTGATCCAGCATGGTCTTTTGTCTCTGGCTCTGCTCCTGCAGGGAGCCAAGAGCATGGTCGCTGAACAGCTTGGAGATGCTGCTCACCTTGCAGAGTACAAAAAAGATAATGTACAGACACACGCTTCTGCACAGCGAGTCAATATCCATGACGCTTTCTCCCTTTACCATGCGGACTGTAGAAACCAGGGTAAAAAGAACCGCGTAGGCAATGCAGATGATGCGGTAGCATTTGTGGTCATAATAGGGAATCTGCAAGGCTAGTATAATAATGACAGCATAGCAAATAAATTCTGCGTCTGTCTGTACGCCTAAAAGCAGAAATTCCAGTCCGATGGCGATAGAAACAAAAAGCTTCAGGCGGGCGCTTTCCTTATTGCGGAAATACAAAATCAGGCCGACCGTCAAAAAAATCAGCACAAAAACAGTGTTCCCATACGCTGTTGCGGAAGAAATGTTTTGAATCAGCAGCTTCATCAGAAGATAGACCAGAAACATACACCAAAGAAGGGAAGAGGCTAGTATGTACAGGCCGTTCATTTTCCGGAAGCGCATGGACGCGTTGTTATAGGAATAATTGTTTTCTGGGTTCATGCTTCACCTCGTTTCTGCATCCGCCTTGCGGGGATGCCTGTTTACTGATATTATAACCTGAAATCCTCTGATTTTCTACTTTTTTCCGCAAAAAAAGGAAGAAAGGACTAGTAGCCTTCCTTCCTGCGCATAAGCCGCAGCTGTCTTCTTTTTTCCGCATTTTCCCACTCCATGCGTTCTCCCTCATTTTCAAGCAGCAGGGGAGGAACGGGCGTGGGCTTTCCATCGTCGCCCATGGCCACCATGACAAAATAGGCCCTGTTAATGGGATGCCTTGTGCCGTCTGTATCCTCCCTGTAGGTGTCCACCCGGACCTCCATGGAGGTAGTGCCCACATGGGTCACTCTTCCGATGAGCACAATGATATCGTTCAAATAGGCGCCTGACTTAAAATAGAGATTATCGATGGCCACGGTGGTGGCATTGCGTCCGCAGTGGCGTCTTGCAGCAGCGCCGGCCACCTCGTCGATCCAGGCTAAAAGCCGTCCGCCGAACAGCCTGCCGAAGCCGTTGATGTCCGGATAGATGACCACCCGAAGCTGCTCCGTCTCAGAATCAGATACTCTTTTTGGTTCCATAGCATTCCCTCGTTCGTATATATGATAGCTTCAGTGTAATACAAACCTAAGGGAAACTCAAGGAAATTCTTAAGTCAGGCCTCCTCCTCCCTACCCTCTCTGTCCGCTGTTTCGATTAAGGCCATATCCACATCCTTTTCGTAATTGCGCATGGCAACCTCAATGGGGGTAGGGTCCTTCGTGATCCTGCGCCCGCCCACATGGTTGAAAAACAGGATAATCCCGGCGGCCAGACCGATGGAATAAGATACCTCCAGCACGTTTAGGCCGTCCGGCTCCCTGTTCATGACCAGCCGGTAAAATTCCGTAAAAACATCGTTGATTCCCACATCATTGTGATAAGCCATAATGGTAAAGGCAGTGCCGAAAAAGCTTACCATACATACAAGGGCCGCCTTAAGCCATTGCCGCCAGCCCTTGCGCTTGTCTGCTAAAACCCATTCCACCAACACATCTGTCTCCCCCACAATCTGTACGGTGATATTGGGACAGGCCCGTTCCATCAGCTCCACAACCTTAAGGGTGCTCAGAACAAATCTTTTGCAGGAGTCACTGGAGAAGTGATGCACCTTCAGGGATTTCAGCTTTGCGTTTATGGTATTGTCTGCGCAGCGCAGGGCGGCGATATCCGTCAGAAAGACGTCCGGGGAGGTTACCTCCGCATTTCTGGTACATTTTAGATAAACGGTTGTCTGAGACATTTTTTCATCCTTTCTTATGCGCTTTCTTTATGCGGTGCGGTGAAATTCCCACCAAAAGTATAAAAGAGAGCCGCACAGCTTTCCGGCGGCCATGCTGACAACGGCCAGACCGATGCCGTGGCGGAAGGAAATCCGTCTGGTAAAAATAGGAATGCTGTCCAGCATCTCAGCGATGGCCAGGGCAAGGCACCCTACAAACATACCGCTGAACAACCCGAAAATGAGCTGGATGGCGCCGCCCGCCCGAAGCAGCGCCTCTTCCTGTCCGGGGAAATGCTGCTGCCACCAGGCGCCAAACTGGCTGTAGCGGGAGAATATGCTGAGAAAGGAGCCTGCCAGAGTGCCGAAAATCACCATTTCTTCGTATAACAATATTTTTCCGGCGGTATGGGTTCTTCCTGCAAAGCGGGGAACCAGCCCCACGGCTACAAAAACGGTAAATACGCCTGCGGCAGACAAAATGCCATAGGCTGCGCCGGACACGGCCAGAAAAAAAAGCTTGAAAAAATTCATGAAAAATCCTCCATGGAAGTATGACACTTTCTCCCTTTTACTTATTTTTTACATTTTATATTTCAGTATATCCAAAAAAACAAAAAAATTACAAAAATTTTTATACAATACTGGAATGAAAACGTTTTTTGTGATATACTTTTTTTAATCATCTGACGGGTGGGGGACGGAAGATGGAATGGCAAAGGAGGGTGTCTTAAGATGAATGGTGAAAAAAAGACAAAAAGAAAGAAAAAACATATTTCCAGCATACGGGCCAGACTGCAGTATGATATCAGCGTCCTGACAGGTGCTTCTGTTATTGTTCTTGCAGTGATTATGTGTATCCTCAATCTGAGCAGCACACTGACCACCCTGGAGGATGAAATGGCGGTTATGGCGCAGATTACGGCAGACCGTGTCTCTAAGGATCTTCAGACCACGGTGCGTGTGGTGGAGGAGCTGGGCATGCTGGAAAGCCTTTCTGATGACAGTGTAAGCCCGGAGGAAAAGCAGGCGATTATTGATCATAGAGTGGAAGCCTACGGCATGACCAGGGGGAAATTTATCAATGCCGACGGCATTTGTGAGTACGACGGCACCGACTACTCGGACAGGGATTATTTCCAGCGTTCCATGCAGGGCGAGGTGGTGGTTTCCGATCCGGTTTTTGCAAAGACGGACGGCGTGCTGAGCATTATCATATCGGCGCCTGTGTGGAAGGACGGACTGGTTAATTCAGAAGTGGTGGGGGTGGTATTTCTTCTGCCGGATCCCAATCTTTTAAACGACATAGCGGATTCCATAAAGGTAAGTGAAAATGCGGGCTGCTATATGTTAAGCTCCTCAGGGGTAACCATCGCCCACACGGATGAAAGCATCGCCGAGGCCCAGGAGAATACCATTGAAATGGCCCAGACCGACTCCTCCTTAAGGGCCATTGCCAATCTGGAGACGAAAATGACCCAGGGAGAAACGGGATATGGTATTTACACCTATGGGGGAAGCATGAAGATTTTGGCCTATGCGCCCATTCCTGACACTGACGGCTGGAGCGTGGCCTTAAATGCACCGATTATGGATTTTATGGGCTCTACCATTATATGTATCCTGATTGCGGCGGTTGTCTCGGTGATTGCCATTGGAATAGGCATGAAGACGGCGAGAGTGATCGGCAGGATGATTGGCACTCCCATCGGCCTGTGCTCAGAGCGTCTGAGGCTTTTGGCGGAGGGAGATCTGCATTCACCGATCCCTGAGGTTGACACAGAGGATGAAACCCGGGTGCTGGCAGATGCCACAGGCACTCTGGTCACCAATCTGCAGACCGTGATTCAGGATGCGGATCATCTGCTTGGTGAAATGTCCCAGGGCAATTTTACGGTTACGACCCAGAAGGCAGATCATTATGTGGGAGATTTCCATGGGCTTGTGGTGTCTATGGAGAAGTTAAATGACAGGCTGAGCGACACGCTGAAAAATATTATTGACGCGGTGGAGCAGGTGACACTGGGCGCCAACCAGATGGCGGAGACAGCCCAGGGGCTTGCAGAGGGGGCAACAGATCAGGCAGGCGCCATTGAGGAGCTGCAGGCTACCATCACCAACGTTACCAGCATTGTGGAGGAGAGCGCAAAATCCCTGGGCGAATCCTATAAGCAGGCGAAGGAATATGAGCAGCAGGCTGTGACCAGCGGAAATGAGATGAAGGATCTGACCCAGGCTATGCAGCGTATCAACGAAACCTCCAAACAGATCAGCGATATCATTGAGGAGATCGAGGATATTGCATCCCAGACCAATCTTCTGTCCCTGAATGCGGCCATTGAGGCGGCAAGGGCGGGAGAAGCCGGCAGAGGCTTTGCCGTGGTGGCAGATCAGATCCGCAAGCTGGCGGATGACAGTGCGCAGTCGGCGGTACATACCAGACAGCTGATAGAAACCTCCCTGCAGGAAATCGAGAGAGGCAACCAGATTACGGAGAGAACCTATCAGTCTCTGATGAAGGTTGTGGACGGCATGGAAATTCTTGCACAGGAATCTCAAAAGTCCATGGAAAATTCCAATACCCAGGCGGAAGCCATGGAACAGATCGAGCAGGGTATCGACCAGATATCTTCTGTAGTACAGAACAACTCCGCAACGGCGGAGGAAACCTCTGCCACCAGTGAAGAGCTGTCGGCACAGGCCACCAATATGAACGATCTGGTTTTGGCGTTTAAGCTCAGATAAATTTTGCTGCTCTGCATAATTTTAGACGAAGTGCAGATACTATGTGCAGTTTAACTACACATTGGCGCACGGACGCCGGAAAGGTATGCAGAGCAGATGGAACAAAAGGAAGAAGAAAAGAAACAGCAGTATGAAAAATATGTAAAGGAAGTGACACCCACCCACAATTTGTGGCTGCAGATGCTGAAGGCATTTATCACCGGCGGAATCATCTGCACATTGGGGCAGGCTGTTTTGAATTTTGCCGCAGGTATGGGCTTTGACAAGCAGACCGCCGGAAGCTGGTGTTCCCTGATCCTGATTTTGATTTCCGTTCTCCTGACGGGTTTTAACATCTATCCCGGCATTGTAAAATGGGGCGGAGCGGGAGCCTTGGTGCCTATTACGGGTTTTGCCAACTCCGTTGCGGCTCCTGCCATAGAGTTTCAAAAGGAAGGGCAGGTATACGGCATAGGATCGAAGATATTTACCATTGCGGGACCGGTGATTCTGTACGGCGTCTTTACCAGCTGGGCTCTGGGCCTGATTTTGTGGGCGGCTGGATTTCTCACATAAAACGGATACATTTCTTCTTGCAATCACAGTAATCTCTCATTTATAATGTTAGGCAGCTAACAAAAGTTGGCTGCCTAATTTTTTTGCAGGAGAGCAGCGATATGATAAAGACATTAGGAAAGCAGATCAAGGATTTTAAGACTGATTCCATCAAAACCCCCCTGTTTATGGTGCTTGAGGTGCTCATGGAAACGGTAATCCCTCTTTTGATGGCATCTATCATAGATGACGGCGTGGAAGCGGGCAACATGCGGCACATTTATCAGGTAGGCGGCGTGATGGCGGCAGCGGCAGCCGTGGGCCTTTTTGCCGGAATTATGGGAGGAAAGTATGGGGCAAGGGCCTCCGCAGGCTTTGCCAGGAATCTGAGAGAGGCAATGTACGCTAACATTCAGACCTTTGCCTTCTCCAATATAGACAAATACTCCACGGCGGGTCTGGTGACTCGTATGACCACGGATGTGACAAACCTTCAGAATGCCTATCAGATGCTTCTGCGCATGTGCTTCAGGGCTCCCTCCAGCATGATCTGCGCTATGGCCATGGCTTTTTTCATCAATGCAAGAATTGCCTCCATCTATCTGGCTGCAGTGGTCTTTCTGGGGGCACTTCTCCTTTTGATCATGCGCTTTGCCATGAAATATTTTACGGAAGCTTTTCAAAAATATGATGACATGAATGCCAGCGTACAGGAAAATGTTTCCGCCCAGCGGGTGGTGAAGGCTTATGTGAGAGAGGAGTATGAAATTGAGAAATTCCACAAAGCCAGCGGAAATATTTACAGAATGTTCAAAAAGGCAGAGAGCATTCTTACCTGCAACGCGCCTTTGATGCAGTTTACAGTGTATTCCTGCATTCTGCTGATCAGCTGGCTGGGCGCAAAAATGATCGTGGGAAGTACATTGAGCACGGGCAATCTTATGAGCCTGCTTTCCTACTGCATGAATATTCTTATGAGCCTGATGATGCTGTCCATGGTATTTGCAATGATTACCATGAGTATGGCCAGCGCCAGGAGAATCTGTCAGGTATTGGAGGAAAAGGCGGATCTGACCAATCCGGAGCATCCGGATTTCGATGTGCCCGACGGCAGCATCCGGTTTGAGGATGTAACCTTCCGCTATAATCAGGCAAGTGAAAGTCCCGTGCTGAGTCATGTGAGCTTTGAGATCAAATCCGGAGAGACCATCGGCATTTTAGGCGGGACGGGAAGCTCAAAGACCAGTCTTGTGAATCTGATCAGCCGTCTCTATGATGTGTCAGAGGGCGCGGTTTATGTGGGCGGCAAGGATGTGAGAAGCTATGATCTGGAGACCCTTCGCAATGAGGTTGCGGTGGTGCTCCAGAAGAATGTGCTTTTTCGGGGAACCATACTGGAGAATCTGCGCTGGGGCGACGAGAACGCCACAGAGGAGGAATGCAGGCAGGCCTGCCGTCTGGCCTGTGCGGACGAGTTTATTGAAAAGCTCCCTGATGGGTACAACACTTATATTGAACAGGGGGGAAGCAATGTATCCGGGGGCCAAAAGCAGCGGCTCTGCATTGCCAGAGCGCTTTTGAAAAAGCCCAAAATTCTGATTCTGGACGACAGCACCAGCGCGGTGGATACCGCCACGGACAGCAGAATCAGAAAGGCCTTTGCCACCCAGATACCGTACACCACAAAGCTGATTATTGCGCAGCGCATTTCCAGCGTGCAGAACGCGGATCGTATTATTGTGTTGAACAATGGCCAGGTGGACGCCATCGGAACCCATGAAACGCTTCTGGCCTCCAACACGATCTACAAAGAGGTATATGAGGCACAGACCAGCGGAAGCGGAGACTTTGACGAGAAGGGAGGCGATGAGGCATGACACAGGCAAAAGTGGTGAGAGGACCCATGGGAAACCGGATGCGGGGAGGAGAAGTCATCAAAAACCCTGGAGCTGTTTTTTTCAGATTGATGAAATATATCATGAAGGATTATGGGATTGCCCTGGTGCTGGTGGTTCTTTTTATCATCGCAAGCGTTCTGGCTAATGTGCAGGGAACCTTATTTCTCCAGACCCTGATCGACGATTATATTCTCCCCATGCTGGGCCAGGAAAACCCAGACTTTACCAATCTGCTTCACGCCATTTTCCGGGTGGGCTGCTTTTACCTGGCAGGCGTTTTGTGCACCTTCGCCTATTCCAGAATTATGGTGAATGCGACTCAGGGAACCTTGAGAAACCTGCGAAACGATCTGTTCGCCCATATGGAAAAGCTGCCCATAAAATATTTTGACACCCATGCCCATGGGGATATTATGTCCATTTACACAAACGACATTGATACACTGCGCCAGATGATCAGCCAGAGCATTCCCCAGATCATTTCCAGTGCGGTTACTGTGGTCAGCGTTTTCATCAGCATGATTTCCCTGAATGTTGTGCTTACTCTGGTGACGCTTCTGATGGTGGGGATCATGCTTGTCACCGCCAGAAAGGTCAGCGGCTTAAGCGGCAGATACTTTGTAAAGCAGCAGACGGACATTGGCAGGGTGAACGGTTATATTGAGGAGATGATGGAGGGACAGAAGGTGGTGAAGGTATTCTGCCATGAGGAGAAAAGCCTGGACGGCTTTAAAGAGCTGAACAACAGGCTCTTTGACAGCGCCTACAATGCAAACAAGTTTGCAAACCTGATGGGCCCTATCAATTCCCAGCTGGGAAATATGAGCTATGTGGTCTGCGCCATTGTGGGCGGGGCCATGGCCTTAAGCGGCTTCGGGGGCCTGACACTGGGAGGCCTGGCGAGCTTTCTGACCTTTAACAAGAGCTTTAATATGCCCATCAATCAGGTGAGCATGCAGCTGAACAGCATTATTATGGCACAGGCCGGCGCAAAACGGGTTTTCGATCTTTTTGACGAAAAACAGGAAGCGGATGAGGGTTATGTGACCCTGGTACGTGCAAAAAGAGTGGACGGCGTTCTCACGGAATGTCCGGAGAGAACCGGTATGTGGGCCTGGAAGCATACGCATCAGTCCGACGGCAGTGTGGACTATGTGGAGCTTAAGGGGGATGTGGTATTTAACGACGTGGATTTCGGCTACAGCGATGACAAGGTGGTGCTCCATAATATTAAGCTCTATGCGAAACCGGGGCAGAAAATTGCCTTTGTGGGCTCTACCGGTGCGGGAAAGACTACGATTACCAATCTCATCAACAGGTTTTATGATATACAGGATGGGAAAATACGGTACGACGGTATTAATATCAATAAGATAAAGAAGGGAGATCTGCGCCGTTCTCTGGGAATCGTGCTCCAGGATACCCATTTGTTTACGGATACAGTGATGGAAAACATACGCTTTGGAAGGCTGGAGGCCTCTGACGAGGAGGTGATTGCCGCAGCCAGACTGGCAAATGCGGACGGCTTTATCCGCCAGCTTCCCGACGGCTACCAGACAGTGCTTACGGGAGACGGGGCAAACCTAAGCCAGGGACAGCGCCAGCTCCTTGCCATTGCCAGAGCTGCGGTGGCGGATCCGCCCGTACTTATTTTGGATGAGGCTACCAGCTCCATTGACACCCGCACCGAAAAGATTGTCCAGGACGGTATGGATAAGCTGATGAGCGGCAGAACCACCTTTGTGATTGCCCACAGACTGTCTACGGTGCGAAACAGCGACTGCATTATGGTTTTAGAGCAGGGACGCATTATTGAGCGGGGCACTCATGAGGAGCTGCTGGCCCAGAAGGGAAAATACTATCAGCTTTATACCGGCAATCAGATCGGGGCGGAAGCATAGAGGGGGAAGCGTAAACTGCCCGGAAAGGGACATACTTTGCAAAATACAGGCATAAACTACATTGCAAACAAGCATTAGGAGGGATTACCGTGTTTGAACAGTGTAGTGTGCAGGAAACTGTAAGCAGATGCCGCAGCGACGGCAGGAGGGGCCTTTCCTGGGAGGAGGCCGGGAAACGGCTTTTAAAAAACGGCAGGAATGAGATGAAGTCTCCCCGGAAAAAAACAGTGGTGGAGAGCTTTGTGGAGCAGCTGAATGATCCATTGATTTATGTGCTCATTGCGGCCGCTGTGGTGTCCCTTTTTCTTGGGGAGGTAAGCGATGCTGTTATCATCGCCGTTGTAGTCTGCATGAATGCCTTTGTGGGCGTGGTGCAGGAGGGAAAGGCCAAAAAGGCCCTGGAATCCTTAAAAAAGCTTACCAGCCCAAGGGCACAGGTGATCCGTGACGGCAGGCGAAAAGAGATTCCTGCGGCGCAGCTGGTGACGGGTGACCTGGTGTGTCTGGAAGCGGGATGTCAGGTTCCAGCAGACTTAAGACTGATTCAAACCAATCAATTAAAGATTGAGGAGTCTGCACTGACCGGAGAATCCCTTCCCATGGAAAAGGATGCAGGGTTTACGGCAGCCCAGGGCAAGATCATTCCCCTGGGAGACCGGCACAACATGGCCTATATGTCAACCATTGTCACTTATGGAAGAGGAGAAGGGATTGTCACGGCTGTGGGAATGGACACGGAGCTGGGACAGATTGCAGCCATGATCACCGAGGCAAAGGAGGAGCTGACACCTCTTCAAAAGCGGCTGGGAGAGCTGGGAAAGCTTTTGAGCATCCTTTCCCTGCTTCTCTGTGGGGCGCTTTTTGCCATTGCGGTGGTGCAGCACAGAAATATACTGGAAATGCTCATTACCGCCATTTCCCTGGCGGTTGCGGCCGTGCCGGAGGGACTGCCCGCTGTAGTGACTATCTGCCTGGCCTTAAGCGTCACCAGAATGGTGAAGGTAAATACCATTGTAAGGAGACTGCCGTCGGTGGAAACTCTGGGGGCCGTCAGCGTGGTCTGCTCCGATAAGACGGGGACGCTGACCCAGAACCGGATGACGGTGGAAAAGTGCTTTGTGGAGAACAGGCTGGCGGATGTGGAGGAATTTCACGGGGAATTTCCGGAGGATTTTTTGTATGGGATGGCTTTGTGCAACGACGCCTCCATAGAGGGAGAAAACCGCATGGGCGATCCCACGGAGCTGGCTCTTTTAGATGTGTGTGAAAGGCTGGGGGTGGAAAAGGAGGCCTTAGAGCGGAGGTTTCCCCGTTTTGGGGAGCTGGCCTTTGACTCGGACCGGAAAATGATGACCACCTGCCACAGGAAGGGCTCTTCTTTTATCTGCTATACCAAGGGCGCTCCTGATGAGGTGCTGAAAAAATGCACTGAAATCTGGATCGGCGGAAAGCGGGAGCGGCTGACGCAGCTTCATCGCCAAAGGATTCTGAAAGCAGTGGAAGAGATGTCGCGCAGCGCCTTGAGGACATTGGCGGTGGCCATGAGACTTCCCAAGACTGTCTCAGGCCGTCCTATTTTACAGGAGGAGGGACTGACCTTTCTGGGAGTAGCGGGCATGAAGGACCCGGCCAGACCGGAAGCGGCGGAAGCGGTAAGCACCTTTGTGGAGGCCGGGGTATCTACGGTGATGATCACCGGGGATCATGTGGATACAGCCTTTGCCATCGGTAAGCAGCTTGGTATTGTAAGCCGCATGGAGCAGTGTATGACGGGGGAACAGCTGGAGCAGACGAAGGAGGAGGCGTTTTTGGAGCGTCTGGATGACACCAGGGTTTTTGCCCGGGTTTCCCCCGCCCAGAAGGTGAGAATTGTAAAGGGCTTTCAGAAAAAAGGGCAGATCGTGGCCATGACCGGAGACGGAGTCAATGATGCGCCTTCCTTAAAGGCGGCGGATATCGGCATCGCAATGGGAAAGATGGGGACGGACGTGGCAAAGCAGGCCTCGGATATGATTCTTGTGGACGACAATTTCGCCACCATAGAAAAAGCCATTGAAGAGGGAAGGGGCGTTTATGAAAACATCAGAAAGTCGGTGATCTTTCTGCTTTCCTCCAATTTGGGAGAGCTGATGACCATGTTTGTGGCGGTGCTTTTGGGGATGGCCTCTCCCTTAAAGTCAAGCCATATTCTCTGGATCAATCTGATTACGGATTCTCTGCCCGCTCTTGCCCTGGGAGTGGATAAAAACGATGGAAAGAGCTTAATGAAAAATCCCCCCAGAAAGGCGGACGAAAGTCTTTTCTCCAGAGGGGGGCTTGCCTGCACCTGCTTTTACGGCATTCTGATTGCAGGCATCAGTCTGACAGCCTTTTTTCTGCTGCCCGGAGCTCTTTTAAGGTCCGGGGGACTGCCCGTCGATGTAGAAAATCTGGGGGCGGTCTTAAGCCAGAAGGGGGTGCTTGCAAAATCCCAGACCTATGCGTTCACGGTACTTGGAATGTCACAGCTTTTCCACGCAGTGGGTATGCGGGATACAAAACGGTCTGTCTTTACCATGAGGCATTGGGAAAACAAGCTGATGATCGTTGCTTGTGTCATTGGATTTGTGCTGCAGTTTGCGGTGACGGAGGTGCCTTTTTTTATCAGCGCTTTCGGCACCTCTCACCTGACGGGACGGGAGTGGCTCCATTTGAGCCTGCTGGCCGCCTGTCCGCTTTTAGCCCATGAGTGTATTGTACTGCTTGGACGGCTGTTTGGGGACAGATAAAGAACACGCCCTATTTCTTGGAAATTTTTCCAAGCTCCGCATTGATGATTTCCATGGCGTTTTTGGGCACCTTTTTTTCAGAACCGCCCATGCCGGTCATCATGGAGGAGAGCTCTTTCAGGGTTTGGTCCCCCATCATGCCAAGCATGGATTTTTTCAGCTTCATGCCGGTCATGGCGTACATGGAACCGGCCAGGATTTGAAAGGCATCTTCATTTTGGAGGATGTCTTTTATCTTGTCGTAAATGCTGAAATGCTCCTGGGAAAATTCAGCGGGGGCGTCGCTTGCCACGGTTTCTACCTGTTCGAACCAATTCACCGCCCCGTCCAGATCGTCCTCCTCCCGGGGGAGGGTATAGATATCTGGTTTCTTATCTGTTTTTTCCAGGGTCATGCTGTCGTTTACTGTTTTGCCATCCAAGGAAGCCGAAGCAGTTAAAAAAGTGAAGCCCTGGGAGAGGGGGACGTTTTCAAACAGAAAAATTTTGTCTCCGTACTGGGTGGAAAAGGGTTTGCCATTTACATACAAGGTCACCTGAGGGCAGTTGGAATATACCTTTATGGCAGCAGTATCAAAAGCCCGCTTTGCATAGCGCCTGCCGCACAGATATACAAAGGGCTCTCTGCTCCAATAGGCCTTGTAGACGTAAAAGGCTTCCTTTTTGATTTTCCGGTCGATGGTCACAAGGCCCTTATTGTTTCTCCCGGCGGTGCCGCCCTCGTTTCGCGCAGCGCAGCCAAAATCAAACATATTCCAAACGTGAGTGGACCAAAGATAGGGACGCTCCATGAGAATCTTTGCCATGTGCTCATGGTACAGGGCCTGATAGGCCTCAGAGTAGTCTCTGCATTTGGGCTCGTCCGGCTGATAGGTGATAATGCCCTCTGCGCCGTACTCGGAGAGGCCCAGACAGATATAGGGGTGTATCCGGTGAAAGCGGTCCAGCCATGCTTCATTGTTGTCATAGGTGCCGCCGTACCAGCCAAAATAGTGGTTATAGCTCTCCAGGTCCGTGATGCCGTGGAGGGGGCTGTCCAGAGGGAGCATGCTTACATGGGCCATGGTGGTAAGACGGCTGGGATCGATGCTTTTTACCAGTCTGTTCAGATCCCTGTGGTTTTCCACAAGTCCAGGCTTTTCTCCGGCGATGGTGATCTCATTGGAAAGTCCCCAGAAGCAGATGCTGGGATGGTTGTAATTCTGGTAGATCAGCTCCTTCATCTGCAGGCGGCAGTTTTCGTGGGCCGAAGGGTCGTCGCTCTGGGCACTGATGTAGGGAATTTCCGCCCAGACGATAAAACCGTATTCATCGCAGGCGTCATAGAAATCCTGGCTGTGCTGGTAGTGGGCAAGACGCACGGTGTTGGCACCGATCTCTTTGATCAGCGCGGCGTCCTCGTAATGCTCTTTCCTTGTGAGGGCCCATCCCTGGTAGAGACGGTCCTGATGTCTGGCCACGCCTCGCAGCATCATGGGCTTTCCGTTTAAGAAAAAGCCCTTCTCCGGGTCCACATAGAAGGAGCGGATGCCAAAGGCAGTTTCCACTTGATCCACAGTTTCATTGCGGTATATCAAAGAAGCAATGCAGCGGTAGAGATAGGGATCCTCCACGCCCTGCCACAGATGGGCATCTGGAAGCAGCACGTCCGCCTTGGGGGCAAGGGAGGGGCGAAAAATCTCCGATACGGCGTTTCCTTCTCTGTCCAGAATCAGATAGCGGACTGTGTAGTCCTCGCTGGGGTCCGTCACCCAGCTGTTTAAATGAAGCATTGCGCTGCCCTGGGGAATCCCAGTGCCCTTCTGGCCGTCGGGGGTATTCTGCAGGCCTGCTCTGCCCGGCACCTTTACCGAGGCTTCCAAAGGGGCCTCGAAGGAGGTTTCACAGGTGACGGCAAGTCCGGATGCACCGTAGAAGGAGGTTTCAAAATGCACCGGAGGAAGAAACAGAAGCCGTACACCCCGGTAGAGCCCTCCGTAAAAGGTGAAGTCTGCCATCTGGGGGTAGATGTGGCTGTGATTTTCGTTGTCCGCCAAAATCAAAAGCTCATTTGCGCCATGAGGGTTAAGATAGTCCGTAATATCTACTACAAAGGAGGAAAATCCTCCCTCGTGGCATGCGGCTTCCCTGCCGTTTACAAATACCCTGCCGCACAAAGAAAGGGCCAGGATTTCCAGGCAGAGCCGATAGCCCTCTGGAAGCCTTGGGGTTTCCAGGGTTTTGGCATACCAGCATTTTCCTCTGTAGTATTCACCTCTGCCGTCCATGCCGTCCACATTGTTCCAGGTGTGGGGCAGCGTTACTGACTCAAAACAGGCACCTTTTGGGTCGGCGTCCTTGGTAAAGCTCCAGTTGTCGTTGAAAGGAATAATTTTTCGCATAGCGCCTCCTTGGTTAATTGATTCCAGAAATGTTTTTCTATCTTAGTTTTCTTATATTTTAACCTTTTTTGTGGAAAAATACACCTTTACTATTTGCCATTGGTGAAAAAAACCTGACTTTGGGAGTTAAACTGTAAAATATGGTGCTAAGCCACAGATTAAAACCTATGGCTTAGCATTTTTTTAA
>NZ_CALWMU010000044.1:0-25925 GCF_944382095.1 Candidatus Acetatifactor stercoripullorum | reverse complement strand
GCAAATATGCTGGTTTCATCGGTGTGGGATATTGAGTTACCCCAAAAGAATCGTAGTGCTAAATCCTAAAGACGGGCAGGAGACAGATAAGCCGCAGGACAAGCAGGATCCGTCGGTAGGACTTTTTTCCGGCGGAAAAGTGGATTGATAAAGAAAGGGAAGCAGCGCGAAGCTGCAGAAAGAGACGGCACAGTTTTTGACTGTGCCATTTCCTTTTTCAGAAGCGATTCTTGCTTTCGGCGAATTTTCTTTGTATAATTATATTAAACAAGCTGTAGTATTTTCTAATGAATAATAAAGAAAGGTCGTGATGCCATTGCAGAAATAAAGGAAGATGTGGAAATGATATAAAAGGACAGAATAGAAATTTAATTGCAAAGGGGATTTAAAAATGAGAAAAGGGAAAAAAATAATAGGATTATTGATTTTGTGTGTTTCTTTAAATGCTTCTACTGTTAAGGCGGCAGAAAATTCAGGAGATTCTTCAGACAGATCAGTTGCTGAGATGTCTCAAGAGGAGTTGCGATCATATTATAAAGTAGATGAAGCGGCAGTCAAATATGGAATGGATGCGGAGGAATTAACAAATGCTATCTATGAAGGAATACATTCCGATAGATTTTCTCCGTTTTCTGAGGTGGCTTCTGTCGATGCGACAGAGGGAAATTATGAATATGTAAAAGAAAGAGGTTTGCAGAGAACAGTAATAGCATATAATCAGGATTCAACAATGTATTTGGAGACTGGCAATCCTTGTGCAAGCGGTAATTACCCATATTTAGGCTGCGTAGCTGTGCATAGAAAATCAAGTACTGATGCAACGCCTGTTATTCCTTTTGGAACCAAAATATATTATGAAAATGATTCGGTAAATATAGGCGGCATTAATTTTGAGTCTTTCATTGTAGAGGATACAGGAGATAAAAACTATAACAGAAGTTATTATTGGACAGACGTTTATGGTGGAGCTAATACGCAGGAAAATTATAATATGGCGATCCAATATGGGGTAAGAAAGGTGGATATTTCGTGGTAAAATGGGGAAAAGGGGGAAAGGCATGGCTTGCGGCGGCAATTCTTTTACTGCTGATTCTCCTTTTGGCTGCTGCTTTTGCCATGACAGGAAATGAGGAACAAAGCGCAGAGGAGCAGCGCTTTGGTATTACCATGAGGCAAGCCTGGGAGATCGCGGATGCCGCAGCAAAGGAATGGTCTGACGATGCGGTTGTCATAAAGATTATCAGCACGGACTATGGGGACGATGAAAATCCAGAAAACGGCATAAATGGGCGCAGGAATTGCTGGACCTTCGTTTTTCACAGTGAAAAAAAGGGAAAAGAATATGATATGTATGTGAGAGACGGCGAGGTTTCTATGCCAAGTGAAACCGTCACGGGCGTTTATGCCGGGATTGATATGGAGAGCATTCAGATAGATTCCGACGATGCCTTTTTGACGGCGTATAATCAGGGATTTACAGGCGGCGTGGACTGGGCTTTTGGCTATCACTATATGCTGCAGTACTATATGACTGCAAACGGAGAGCCGCAGCTTTTGATGAAGGTCAGAGGGATCAATCGGGATGGAAGAGAAGCCTTGCTAAGTCTGGATCCTTATACCGGAGAGATTATTTCTGTAAGTGAAAAGACAGGGTACGACGAAGATGGACGTTCTGTCTGGGACACATCAGACCATTTGGGGGAAGCACCGGAGGAAAACAGCGAATATGTCGATATGTCCAGAGAAGAAATTATGGAGGAATTTGAGGTATATAAAAATGCGAAAAAGTACTACATGGATCCAGAAGAGCTGACGGATGCCATTATCCAGGGACTGAAAGGAGACAAATTTTCCCCCTTTTCCGAGACGCCTGTCTATGAGAAGGAGGAGTGGGAAGCTATGATGACGCAGCGTTACGGTGACGCATGGGAAAAATGGTAACAGCCATAAATATATAAAAAATATTGATAAGAAAGGCTGGGAGCTTATTTATAGGTTCTCAGCCTGCTTTATTGCTATTACTGATATACGCTTGAATAAATATTATTTTGCATTTGGGGTAAAAGGCCGCAAACTGGCAGCGTGGAGGAGCATAACTTGAACAGTTTCCCCATCCTTGCTATAATGAAAAAAATTCGGCTGATGCAGCTGAATTGAAATAGAAGCCAGGAAGTACAGGCAGTATAAAGAGGTCGGATATGTTTCAGATAGAGGAAGAATTAAAAAAGCTCCCCCATAAGCCGGGAGTGTATATCATGAGAGATGACAGAGACGTCATTTTGTATGTGGGAAAGGCTGTGGACCTGCACAACAGAGTGCGCTCTTATTTCCGGGAGAATATCGGCAGGGGCCCCATGATCGACAAAATGGTGTCCTTAATTGCGCGGTTTGAGTATATTGTAACGGATTCGGAGCTGGAGGCCCTGGTGCTGGAGAATAATCTGATCAAGGAGAATTCTCCCAAATACAACACTCTTTTAAAGGATGACAAGACTTATCCTTATATCAAGGTGACTGTGGGGGAGGAATATCCCAGAATTCTGTTTTCCAGAACCATGAAAAAGGATAAGTCAAAATATTTTGGCCCTTATTCCAGCGCTTCGGCGGTGAAGGATACCATTGAGCTGCTGAACAAGCTGTTTTTTCTTCGGACCTGTAACCGCAGTCTGCCCAGAGATATCGGCAAGGACAGACCCTGCCTGAATTATCATATCAAGCAGTGCCTGGCTCCCTGCCAGGGCTATGTGAGTAGGGAGCAGTACAGAGAGCAGGTGGATGCCGCCCTGGAATTTTTAAACGGCAATTACAATGTAATTTTAAAGGACTTGGAAGAGAAAATGAAAAGCGCTGCAGAGGCTATGGCCTTTGAGGAGGCTGCAAGGTACAGAGACCTTTACAACAGCGTCAGCCAGGTGGCCCAGAAGCAGAAAATCACAGAGGGCGTGGGGGAGGACAAGGATATCATTGCGCTCTATCAGGATGAGACGGAGGCCGTGGTGCAGGTATTTTTCGTGCGGGACGGAAAGCTCATCGGCCGGGAACATTATTATATGACAAATGTGTCAGAAAACAACAAGCCGGGCATTCTGGAGGATTTTGTGAAGCAGTTTTATGCGGGAACCCCCTTTATCCCAAGAGAGCTGATGCTGCAGTATGAGATCGCCGATGGAAAGCTCATCGAAAAGTGGCTCAGCGAAAGGCGGGGAAGCCGGGTGTATCTGCGGGTGCCCAAAATAGGCAGCAAGGAAAAGCTGGTGGAGCTGGCCGCTCAGAACGCAAAGCTTATTTTGAATCAGGACAGGGAGAAGCTAAAGCGGGAGGAGGGCAGAACCATCGGCGCGGTGAAGGAGATCGCGTCGCTTTTAGGCCTTCCCGGCATTGACAGGATGGAAGCCTATGACATTTCCAATATCAATGGCTTTGAAAACGTAGGCTCCATGGTGGTATATGAAAAGGGAAAGCCCAAGCGCAGTGATTACCGGAAATTTAAAATAAAAAGCGTGTCCGGGCCTGACGACTACGCCTGCATGCGGGAGGTGCTTACCAGGCGCTTTCTCCACGGCATGGAGGAAAGCCGCCTGCTGCAGGAAAAGGAGCTGGATCAGGAGTATGGGAGCTTTACGAAATTTCCGGATCTTCTGCTCATGGATGGAGGCCGGGGACAGGTGAATATCGCCCTGTCGGTGCTGAAGGAGCTTAACATTTCCATTCCGGTGTGCGGTATGGTGAAGGATGATAACCACAGAACCAGAGGGCTTTATTTTAACAATGTGGAGCTTCCCATAGACACCCGCTCCGAGGGCTTTAAGCTGATTACCAGGATTCAGGACGAGGCTCACAGATTTGCCATTGAATACCATCGTTCCCTGCGCAGCAAGGGACAGGTAAAGTCTGTTCTGGATGACATTCCGGGAGTGGGACCAGCCAGAAGAAAGGCCCTGATGAGACATTTTAAGTCTCTGGAGGATATCGGGAAGGCTTCTGTGGAGGAGCTTTTACAGCTTCCGGAGATGAACCGGGGCAGTGCGGAGGCGGTGTATGACTTTTTTCACAAAACAGAGGACGTTTCTGCAAAATGACAGAATTTTAAACAAACCCCTCACTTTTTTTTATTGTTGCTTTTCAAAAGGAAAATTATAATAAAGTTATCAAAAAACCAGCGCGCGCATCACACAAGACAACAGGAGGAGCAAAAGTGAAAAAGCGAGTGAAAAGTAGCAAAGTCAAAAAGTTGACTGCATTGATTCTGACGGCTGGCATGTGCGTTTCTCTGGCGGCCTGCGGAAGCGGCACGGACGAGCAGAGCGCTCAGGAGAATGCGCAGACAAGCGCAGCTTCCACAGAAGCTGCTCAGACGCAGACGGAAAGCCAGGGCACAGAAGCAGCCCAGAGCACGGATGCAGCTTCGGGCCAGGGAACGTCCCTGCGGATCGCATGGTGGGGAAGCCAGGAGAGACACAACGACACCATTGAAGCGCTGGATCTGTACGCCGAGGAGACGGGATCGGAATTTACCTATGAATATACAAGCTGGACAAGCTATTTTGAGAATCTGGCCACCCAGACGGTAGGCGGAAACCTGCCGGATATTATTCAGATGTCTACCACGGACATTATCAATTATTCCCAGAATGGCCAGATTATTGACCTGCAGCCCTATGTTGACGACGGCACCATTGATGTTACCAATATAGATGAGAGCAGCTTAAGCGGCGGCATGGTGAACGGCCAGCTGGCAGGCTTTACCACAGGAAGCAATACCATTGCCGTATTCTACAACACAGAAATTTTCGATCAGGCAGGCGTTGCCTATCCTTCTGATGACTGGACCTGGAGTGAATTCTTAAGCACGGCAAAGGAAATCTATGATGCAACGGGCATCCAGACGGAGATTCCTTTTCTCTCTGAGGCGCGCTGGGCGGTAGAGGCTATGGTGCGCAGCATGGGCTATGATTTCTTCTCTGAGGACGGAACTTCTCTTCCCTGGGCAGAGGATGAAGCGGTAGTGACTGCGGTTGCTAATACTATCCAGAGCATTTATGAGGGAGTGCAGGAGGGTTATCTGGTTGACCCTGAGGTGCAGGTGGCGTGGTCCGCTACGGAGGATTACTATATTTCTCAGGGAAATGCAGCAATGTCCCTGAATCTGAGCAATTACTATACGGTTTACAGCCAGGCTTTGGGCCAGGAGCTTGGGCTTGCCATGGTTCCACAGATGGATGAGGGAACCCAGACAGGAATGTATTTAAATCCCAATATGTATTGGAGCATTTCCGCCAACTGTGAGAATCCCCAGGCGGCTGCGGCGGTAATCAATTATCTGATTAATGATGAAACGGCTGCGAAGCTGATTGGAACAGACAGAGGCATTTCCTTATCCTCCGCTATCCGGGATATGATGGCTACTGATGCGGAGACAGATGTTTATACGAAAAATTCACTGGAGTATGTGAACAGGGTATCCGCTGTGGTATCCTCCACAAATCCGGCCGACCCTGTAAATTCCGCAGAGCTGATCAGTGTGCTGAAAAACGATTATGTGGCGGTAATGTATGGCGAAATGACTGCACAGGATTGTGTGGCAGATTTTATCGCACAGGCGGCTTCCATCCTTCCATAACAGAGGCTTTGGAAAGAAAAACTGTGTAAGGGGGAGCTTCGGCTCCCCTTTCTATTGCAGAAAATGCGGAAAGGAAACGGGATATTAACACTATGGAAAAAGTATCTTCGCTCAGGACGAAGCGCAGGCGACGCTCTGGCAGCAGCTGGATAGGCTACCTGTTTATCGGCCCATGGCTGATCTGCTTTCTGGCGTTTACAGCCATTCCCTTTGTGGCGTCCTTCTTTTTATCCTTTACAGAATACAATATGCTGTCGGCCCCTAAGTTTATAGGGCTTGAAAACTATATTGAAATGTTTACGAACGACAATCTTTTTTCCACCTCCATGGGAGTGACCTTTCAGTTTGTGTTCGTCTCCATACCCTTGAGACTGATTTTCGCTCTTTTGGTGGCCATGATTTTAAACCGGAAATCCAAGGCGGTTCCCTTTTACCGGGTGGTATATTATCTTCCCTCCATACTGGGCGGAAGCGTGGCGGTGTCCGTTATGTGGAAATACTGCTTTTCCAAGACGGGCGTGGTCAACACCTTTTTAAACGCCTTGGGAATTCCCAGCGACATCAGCTGGATTTCCAATAAGGACACGGCTCTGTGGTGCATTATACTGCTTTTTATCTGGCAGTTTGGTTCTCCTATGCTGATCTTTTTATCCGGCCTAAAGCAGATTCCCCAGAGCTATTATGAGGCGGCAGTGGTAGACGGGGCGGGTCCTGTGAAGAAATTTTTCAAGATCACGCTGCCCCTGCTGAGCCCCATCATTTTCTTTAACCTGGTGATGCAGATGATCGGCGGCTTCATGGTGTTCTCCCAGGCAATGATCATTACGGACGGCGGTCCCATGAATAGAACGCTGGTGTACGCCCTGTATCTGTACCGGCAGAGCTTTAAGTACTATAAGATGGGCTACGGCTGCGCCATGGCATGGATTCTTTTGGTGATTATCGGATTTTTTACGGCTTTGGTATTCAAATCCTCCAGCGCATGGGTATTCTATGAAAATGAACTGTTTGAAGGAAAGAAGAAAAAGAAGAGGAGGAAGGAGAAATGACACAGTATAAAAGAGCGGCCAATACGGTAGTCTTTCATGTGGTGGTATGCGCCATAGGCTTTGTAATGATCTATCCTCTGATCTGGATGTTTTTCAGCTCCTTTAAGGAGAGCAGCCTGGTGCTGTCCACAGTGGACGAGCTTTTCCCAAGGGAATGGCGGTTTGACAATTATGCAAAGGGCTGGTCAGGCTTTGGAGGCACCACCTTTACCACCTTTTTTAAGAATTCCCTGATCGTTACCATCATCTCTGTAGTGGGAAATGTGATTGCCTCCGCCATGGCAGCCTATGGGTTTTCCAGAATCCGCTTTAAGGGAAGGGGCTTCTTTTTCATTTGTATGATGATTACCATGATGGTGCCAAGCCAGGTGCTGGTGGTGCCCCAATATATCATTTTTAACGGCCTGGGCTGGGTAAATACCTTCCTGCCCTTAACGGTGCCGGAATGGGGAGGAAGAGCTTTCTTTATTTTCCTCATCATGCAGTTTATTGCGGGCATTCCAAAGGAGCTGGATGAAGCGGCGGAGATCGACGGCTGCGGCAAGATCAGGCTGTTTACCCAGATCATGCTGCCCCTGATCAAACCCGCGCTTGCTACCTCGGCAATCTTTTCCTTTTACTGGAAATGGGACGATTTTATGGGCTCTCTGCTTTACCTGAACACGCCGGAGAATTATACGGTTTCTATTGCTTTAAAGTTATTCAGCGATCCTACCAGCGTATCCGATTACGGCGCTATGTTCGCTATGTGTGTGCTGTCCCTTCTGCCGGTGATTATTTTGTTTTTGCTTACCCAGAGATATATTGTGGAAGGTATTTCTATGTCTGGACTGAAATCCTGAGCAGGTATATACTAAAGGAGGAGAAAGCAGGAGGGGATGCGCAGGGTATAAGGGGAAAGGAAAAACGGGAGGGAATATCTCGTGGAAAAGAAACGCCGAAGTATCGTTCAGAGAGTTTCCTGGATACTGATCTGGACGTCAGTGCTGAGCTTTGCGGGAGGCTGTTTTGCCCTTTCCCGGCTGGAAGCGTCCAACACAGAATATATCTATCAGCTTACGGGAGAGCTGCTGGGCGGCAGCGTCCGTGAGCTGGAGGAGAGGTTGGAAGACATACAGGATACACTGTATGGCTTGGTAGTATCCAGTGAAATACAGGAGGCCGGAAGTCTGCTGATCGGGGACGGGGAGGAAAGCCCTTCCGCCCTGGAGCAGGCTTCGGGCCTGAATGTGATTGTGGACTCCATCCAAAACGGCATACGATCTGATCAGGCCATTGTCTGCGCCAACTTCCTATACGGAGAAGGGCTGGTGCGGGTGGCGGCCTCCACAAGCTACTGCAGGCTTTCTGAGGAGGCGGCGGATGCGGTGGAAGAGCAGGCCCTGGCGGCTTCAGGCCAGAATGTGTTTTTGGATGGGGAGACGCTCATGGGGGAGGAAAACCTTCTGATTATCGCCAAGCAGCTGAGGGAGAGAAAAAATCTTTCTCTGGCGCACATCGGTGTGATCGTGCTGTTTGTGGATGTGGAGGAGCTGGGAAGAGCGCTTACGGACGCCCATGACGGCATATTTGTCCTCCAGGGACAGGACGGGATGCTGGAATATGTGCTGAATGACACGGAGGGGCTGATGGAGGAGCAGGATCTGACCCGGCTCTGGGAACGGGAAGCAGGCTACAGCATTGAATACTTAGGCGGCAGAAGCTGGTTTATGGTGAGCTTTGGCGCAAGCGGCGAATTTTTTTCCTATACGCTCTTAGAGCCTTATACAGAGCTGTTTGCAGATGTACGTCAGGCCTTTGCCATTTACGCAGGCATTTTTGCCCTGTGCAGTGTGGCGGCCATGCTCATTGCCTTTTTATCCACCCACCGGGTCACCAGGGATATCAAGCTGTTTATCCAGCATATCAGTAAAATATCGGGTGGAGATACTGCCCAGCTGCCCATGTATGAAAGGCAGGATATCCATGACAAGGATGTATATGCCCTGAAAGGAGCCTTCAACAAAATGTCCGCCCGGATCAATGAGCTGGTGCGGGATAATTATATGAAGCAGCTTTTGGTGAAGGAGACCCAGCTGAGGGCCCTGCAGTCCCAGATGAATCCCCATTTTCTTTATAACACCTTAAATTCTCTGTACTGGATGGCGAAAACGGCAGAAATGCCTGCAGCGGCCGACATGATCAGCAGTCTGGGGATTCTGCTCAGAGAGGCCATCAGCGATGAGGAATTTGTGATCACCATAGACAGGGAGCTTGATATTGCATGTCATTATTTTATTATACAAAAGCATCGCTATGAGGACAGGCTGGAGGTAAAATTTGATGTGTCGGAGGAATGCAGCAGTCTTGTGATTCCAAAGTTTACCCTGCAGCCCCTGGCGGAAAACGCCATTGCCTACGGTCTGGAATGTATGCTGGGAACCTGTACGGTGGAAATCCGCATTTTCTTAGAAAGAGAAGCTTGTATCTGCCAGGTGCGAAACACGGGGCCGGGGCCTGAGGAGGGGCTTTTGGATAAGCTGAAAGCGGGAATTGTAAAGCCCAAGGGAAATGGAATCGGGCTTATGAACATACAGCAGAGGATTCAGTCTGTATTCGGGGAAGCCTATGGAGTGGATATCTTTCGTGAAGGGGAAGAAACAGTGGCACAGATCAGGATGAGCTGTATTTCCCTGGAGGAATACAGAAGCAGCGCTGCGGCGGGAGGAAAACCGAATGGGAAACGTATACAGAATGATGGTGGTGGATGATGAGCGGATCGTCAGGGAAGCCATTGCCTCCCATATCCGCTGGGAGGATCATGGAATTACTGTGGTCAAGACGGCGGCAAACGCCGTGGAGGCTTTGGAATATTTTCAGGAAAACCCGGTGGATCTGATTCTGGCAGATATTAAAATGCCGGTGATGGATGGGATCGCTCTGCTAAAAAGAGTAAAGGCCTTGCGGGAGGATGTGGATTTTATTATTCTAAGCGGCTATGCGGATTTTGGCTATGCCCAGGAGGCGCTGCGCGCTGGGGCCAGAGATTATCTCCTAAAGCCGCTGGATGAGGCGGCGCTGGTCAACGTGGTCTTAAAGTGTAAAAACGATAGGGAGGGGAGGCAGTTTCTGTCGTCTCTTTGGCAAAATCCTGCGCTGTCCCGAATCCTGCCAAAGAAGGAGCAAGGCAGTCGCTATTCCCAGACCATACAAAAAATTTTACAGGTGGTGCAGGAGGAAATTTCCAACGAGGAGCTGAGCCTTAAGTGGATATCTGCCCAAAAGCTGTTTCTCAACGAAAACTATTTAAGCAAGGTATTTCAAAAGGAGGTAGGACAGAAATTTTCCGCCTATCTTCTGGACAGGCGAATGATGCTGGCTATGGAAATGCTGGCAAGGGACGGGGATGCGCTGATTCTGGATGTGGCCAGAGCGGCGGGGTTTGGAGAAAATTCCCAGTACTTTTCCAGCAGCTTTAAGAAATACACGGGATATACTCCCACAGAGTACAAAAAATATATCAAGGAGGCAAAAGATAAATGACCAAGGAAATTATTGATTTTCACACGCACCCCTATCTGACAGAGCCTGAGAATGCGTGTATGTACAAGGGAAGCCTTTGTCTGGCACCCGGCGAGGCGGAGGCTGACTTGAAAAGGGCGGGAATTGGGCACATCTGTGGCTCTGTCATTGAACCGCAGGGCTATTGCCTGAAGGACGGCTTTGCTGGAATCAGAAGGCTGAACGAGCAGGCGCTTAAAGTAAAGGAGCTTTACGGAGATTTTTATACCCCCGGTTTTCACATTCATCCGGCCTTCGTGGAAGAATCCTTAGAAACCCTGGAATGGATGCACGAAAAGGGCTTTCGGCTGATCGGAGAGCTGGTGCCTTACATGCACGGCTGGAAGGAGGCCGGCATGGATTATGCAAGTGAAAATCTCCGGGAAATATTAAAAAAAGCTGCAGAATATCAGATGATAGTCAATTTTCATACCATGTCAGAGTGGCAGGAGCAGATGGAAGCCATGATCGCCCAAAATCCCCAGGTAACCTTTGTGGCTGCCCATCCTGGAGACAGGGATGACTTTTTAAAGCATTTGGAACGTTTAAAAAAATATGACAACATTTATCTGGATTTGTCCGGCACGGGGCTGTTCCGGTACGGAATGCTCCGGCATGGGATAGAGACTGTGGGAGCGGAAAAATTCCTGTTTGGCACGGACTATCCCATCGTCAACCCGGGAATGTATGTGGAGGCTGTGCGCTTTGAGCACATTTCCGAAAAGGACCGGGAAATGATTTTTAGTGAAAACGCAAAAAGGCTTTTATTTAATTAGGAGTCAGGCTCTCCAGGCTTTTGGCCGGTTTTTTTAGCGGACAGATATTCCCGGTATTCGCTGGGGGTCTGTCCGGTAAAATTTTTAAACTGCTTTAAAAAGCCGTGCACTCTGGGATACCCGGTAAGCTCCCCTACCTCTGAGATTTTTAAGGAGTAGTCTCCCAAAAGCTCGCAGGCCTTTTCCATTCGTATTTTGGTCAGGTATTGCTTGATACTGCTGCCTGTTTCGCTGTGGAAAATCCGGGACAGGTGGGTGGGGCTGTAGAGGAAAATCTCCGACAGCTCCGGGATGCTGATGTCCTTTTGATAATTTTTCTCCAGGTATTTTTTAATGCGGCCGGATAAGAGCTGTTCGGAGTTTGCTTTTCGGTAGGCAATCTGGGCCAGAATATTTTCCATCAGCCCGTGGAACCATAAAAGGATGCCCTCGCCGGACAGGGAAAGAAGCTCCGCATAGTGGCTGGGTTCCTCGGCAAAGCCTCCCGTAAGACCCGATTCCCGGGCGTATTTTATCAAAGCGCCGTAAAGCTGCGCCAGAAGGTAGGTGCGGGAAATTTTGTCGTTCTTTGTCTGGGGGAGGATAAAATGCAGCATATTTTTCAGGCATTGATCCGCCTCCTGGGGATTTCTGTTTTTTAAGGCGGAGATCAGATCCGCCTCCAGGTCGTAAGGATATTTGGCGCTTTCCGAGGAGTGCAGCAGGATATCCTCATAAGAGATCAACAGGCCGTCTGACCAAAGACCTAAGGCCAGCGCCCGTCTGGCGTTGGCGCAGGAGGCATGAATCTTGTACAAGGAGACTTCCACGCTGCCGATGGCGATGCTCTCAATATGTTTTTTCTCTGCTTCAAACAGCTCTTCTATTTTCCGGCCCATGTCATGGGCCGTTTTTTTGTCCTCCAGCGTACAGATTACGGCAATTTCGTTTTCAAAGGAGCTGCAGATCAGACAGTCTTTTGTATTGGGAAAGACTGTTTCCAGCAAATTTGCCAGATAGGTGGAAAAGGAATGCAGCTGCTTTGGCTGGTATTTTTCACCGCTCAAGGTGTCATATTCGTTAATTCTCACCAGAATGGCGCAGACGGGCACATCTGTCGGAAGGCTTATACCAAAATAGGAAAGGTTCCGGTCGATTTCGTCGGTATCTGTGATAATGCCGCCCAGCAGGGATACGAGAAAGTTATTCCTCAGGATGGGCTGGCTTTTTTCCAGACTCTGCTGTATGGTTTCGTTTTCCGTCTGCAGGCGGGTGATTCCCCTTTCAATGTGCTTCAGGACGTCTCCCTCCGGCCGGGAGGAGCGCTCAGCCGGAGCCTTCCCGGAGAGCTGCCTTGCGATAGCCGCAAGAGGCGCGTTCAGCCGCCGGGTGATCATTCTGGAAAAGAAAACGGCGGTGAGGAAGCCGATCATAAGGCTGCCTGCAGAAAACAACAGAAGGGTATAGATTTCCTGATACAAAATATCCGTATGGACGAGACTGTAAAATTTCCAGCCTGTGTCCTGGGAATCAATGCAGGAAATCAGCAGTCTGTCTTGTCCCAGAGTAAGCTCTCTGCTGCCTGTATCGGGCAGAGCGTTAAAAATATCGTTACCCGCCTGGATATAGGGAAGTCCGTTTTGGGACCAGGCTGCCAGGATACCCTGGTGGTTCATGGCCAGGTAGGCCTGCTTATTTGTGGAAATGGAATTAAATACCTCTGTAAATAAGGAGGCATCCAGATTTACAATCAAAACAGCCTCCAGAGCGCTGCCGCTGTACTTTAAAGGCTTGATTATGCTGAAAAGGGTTGCGCTGCGGCCGGATGTATCGCGGATGGTCCGGGGCGTATTCCAGAGAGAGCTGATATCCACCAGGTTCAGATTTTCCAAAAAATCCCGGTCATAGAAATCCTGCGTGGGAAGGAAGCCTGTATTTGCCATATATACCATGTCCTTTTGGGGATAGTAAATAAGGATCGAGTGGATAGAATCTATACTGATCATGAAATTCTGAAACTGGGTGGAGACATCGGACATCACTTCGATGTCCTTTTTTTCATAGTAGGCAAGAAAATCCCGGATTTTCTGATTGGCGATAAAGTGTGACGTCATGTTGTCTACATAGGTGAATACGGTATTTACGGAATTGCCAAACTGGGTGAGAAGAAGCTGATTGTCCCGGATGGTGTTGGATCTGAGCACATACATGGAGATCAGGCTGATGGTAATGCCGGTAAGCCCCATAAACATCAGGATCAAGGATAAAAAAGACCGGAAAAGCCTGCCGGTGAAGCTGTCCTGTTTTCTTGCGCGCTGTATGAACATATCCTTATCCTCCCGTGGTGCTGCAAACAATTTCTTCCTTAATTTATTATAGCCTTTTAAGCGCGTCCAAACAAGCGATGGACAGGAAAATGAAGGTTCTGTTAAAGAATGGGCGTTTTGTTAAAGGGATGAAAAAGGACAACAGGGTGGATTTGTTAAGCTCAGGTCAAACTGTGAAATTGCGCAGGAGTAACAGGGAGAGTACAATTTCCTTACAGCAGAAATCCACAAAAAACAACAAAAGAAACCAGAAAGGAGAGTGGGCATGTGACAATAGGCAGACGTCAAAAAGCAAGTCCCAGGACCAAAACCTTTGGAACCTACTTGAAGGGAAATTATGATATGTATCTGATGCTGTTAATTCCATTGGCATTTTATTTTATCTTCAAATATGTTCCTATATATGGCCTGGTGCTTGCCTTTAAGGATTACAATTTTCAGAAGGGAATCTGGGGAAGCCCCTGGGCGGGCCTTGAGGTATTTGAAAAGCTGTTTCGGGACAGGATGTTCTGGCTGGCAATCAGAAATACCTTGTTTTTGAATCTGATTTCCCTGCTGGCGGGATTTCCGATTCCTATTATATTTGCTTTGCTTTTAAATGAAGTGAAGCATTCAAAATTTAAGAGGGTGGTGCAGTCCATTTCCTACCTCCCCCATTTTATTTCCTGGGTTATCTTTTACGGTATTATCGTAGCCCTCACTGCGGAAAATACGGGAGTAATCAATATTCTTTTAAAGAACACGGGTTTTGAACAGCAAAGCTTCCTGACGAAAAGAGGCTCCTGGCTTTTTATCTATATATTTTCCAGTATCTGGAAGGAAACGGGCTGGCAGGCAATTCTTTATCTTTCCGCTCTCTCCGGGATTGACCAGGAGCTGTATGAGGCGGCGGAGATTGATGGCGCCGGAAGGTTTAAGCGAATCTGGCATGTGACCCTTCCGGGCATACGCAGCACCATTGTCACCATCCTGATTCTGGAAATCGGGAAAATTATGACCATTGGCTTTGACAAGCCTTATCTGCTGGGCAACAGCATGGTGAGCGATATGTCTACTGTTTTAAGCACTTATATTTATACCATGGGTATTTCCAAAGCGCAGTACGCCATGACAACCGCTGCGGGCATGTTCCAGTCAGTAATCAATTTTGTGCTGGTAATCGGCTCAGATAAAATCGCAAAGCTTTTAGGAGAAGAGGGGCTGTTTGCCATGAAGGTGAAAAAAATAAACAAGCCGGCCAGAAAGCGCAGGCGGTAAGAAAGGAGAGAGAGTATGAATTCCCACAGAAAAAACGCAAAGGGCTTTGACATAATTAATGCGGTTTTGATGGTAATACTCAGCGCCATGTTTCTGTATCCGGTGATTTACATCATATCGCTGTCTTTTTCTGACTCTTCGGCAATTATTGAAGGGAGAGTGCTGCTGTTTCCGGTGGAATTTACCACTGCGGCCTATGAAAGGCTGTTTCAGGACAGCTCCATTATCAATTCCTTTTTCTTTACGGTGCGCATTACGGTGTTTGGCGTGCTCAGCAGCCTGATTGCCACAGTCATCGCCGCATATCCCCTCTCCCGCAGCCATTTGCGGGGTTCCGGGGTTATCATGAGACTGATTGTGTTTACCATGTATTTTAACGGGGGCATCATTCCAACCTACATGGTGATACGGAACCTGGGACTGTTTAACAGTATGTGGTCCCTGATCCTGCCCAATCTGGTGGACACCTTTCTCTTGATCATTATGATCAATTATTTCCGGGGACTGCCTGTGGAGCTGGAGGAGGCCGCCAGAGCGGACGGCTGCTCCAATTTTAAAACCTTTTACCGGATTTTTCTTCCGCTTGCGAAGCCGGCTGTGGCCACGCTGACAGTTTTTTATTCGGTGGCTTATTGGAATACTTTCTTTAACGCATTACTGTATATTCAGGATCAGACAAGACTGACTCTGCAGGTAAAGCTTTATCAGGTCCTGAGTATGTTTTCCGACGCGCTTGATCCGGCGGCCGGCGTAGACGCCAGCATTATACCGGAAAATTTAAAGGGCGCAACGGTGGTGCTGGCAGTGCTGCCCATCATCTGTGTGTATCCCTTTATGCAGCGCTATTTTGTAAAAGGGGTTACCGTGGGGGCTGTAAAAGGGTGACGGATCAGATGCTGAAAGGAAAGGAGGCGGAAGAGGAAAGGCTTGAAGCATAAGAAAAACAGATTGTAAAATGGGGGAAGGGAACACAGTAAATCTTATCACAACAAGGAGAAGCGTATGAAAAAGAAGAAAATGTTATCATTGCTGCTGTGCGGCGCGTTCCTATTGACAGCCTTAAGCGGATGCGGAAATGAGCAGGCCGGCGGGCAGGCCTCCGATACGGTGCAGAGCTCCGGTTCAGAGCAGGGCAAGGAGGAGACAGACCAGGAGGAGCCCCAGGAGCTGGTGGAGATTACACAGATCGTATGGGACAGGGGAACCATTCCCTCTGACCAGGGCACACTGGAGGACAACTGGTGGGTGGATTACGTAAATGAGCAGATGGCGCCCCTTGGCATCAAGGTAAATTATGTGATTGTGCCCAAGCAGCAGAATGAGGAGCTGCTGTCCACCATGATGGCGGCCAACAATGCGCCGGATTTGGTGCGGGTGACGGATATTTCCCTGTTAAAGTCCTTTATCACCAGCGGCGGTGTGGCCGATATGGGACCCTATATTGACGAATTTGGAGAAAACATCAAGAAGTTTTACAGTGAGGATGAGCTGGCTGACGGGCAGATCGACGGCGCACAATATTTCCTGTATCACAAGCAGAACGATTTTATGAGAACCACCTTTGTGCGGCAGGACTGGCTGGATGAGCTTGGACTTTCCGTTCCCACCAACCCTCAGGAATTCAGGGAAATGCTGGAAGCCATAAAGGCACAGGATCCCGGCGGAGTGGGAGACGCCCTGGTGCCCATGGGAATGACGGGACAGCAGTTTTTGATGTGGGATATGGTGATGCTTCCCGCTTTTCTGGATGAAGCTCCCAGCGTTGAGAAGCTGCTTACGCCCATGATTATGTGGCCCGAGGCCAAGGAGTGCTTCCGCTATCTGAACGACCTGTACAATGACGGGCTTTTGGGAGAGTTTATTCTGGATAAGGACGAGTCCCTGTTCCGCCAGAAGATCGCCAGAGGCGAGATGGCGGTATTTATCCAGAACGGGCAGTACCCTTACCACAGCGCTTACGGCAACCTTTACGACACCCTGCGGGAGAATGACCCGGATGCAAAGCTTACTGCAATCTGGCCCTGGTCTACGGAAAGCGGAGAGAATTTCTATCAGCTGTACAATATGCCTCCCACCTATAAGTACGCATGGTATATTCCTTCCTCCTGCGAAAATGTGGAGGCGGTTGTAAAATATCTCGACTGGATGTGCAGCGAGGCTGGATATATGGTAGGCTGTCTTGGCATCGAGGGAGAGGACTACACCATGGTGGACGGTGTGCCTCAGGTTACCCTGGAAGAGGGAGAGGAATCCAGAGTCACCTGGGTGGAATCTCAGTACGGCACTGTTGGAAAGCCTTACAACTCCAAGGAGGAGAAGGATAAATTTATCTTAAACTACATTAAGGACTTTAACCCGGATTATCATGAGGAGATTTTAAATACGGCAAGATGTCTGTCGGATGTGGAATATTATACGCCTACGGTGAATGCTTCCACACCGCTTACAGATGAGTATGCGGCCACCTTAAGCCAGATGCTGGACGACAATATTGCGAAGCTGGTGTGCGCGGCCCCGGGAGAGTTTGATAAGGTATTTGATGATTTTGTGGCAGATTATGCGGCGTCAGGAGGACAGGAGACTGCGGATGAGCTGATCGCGGCATACAGGGAGCTGCACGGAGAATAAAGCAGGTAAAAAGGAGCGGGAAACCGCCGAAGAAGGAGAAGCCTATGATCGCACAGTTTGAAAACCCGCCGGTTCAAAACAGAATCCGTCCTTTCTGGTTTCTGAACGGCGATGTAAAGACAGAAGAAGTGGAATACCAGATCGGAGAGATGAAAAGAAAGGGACTGGGAGGCTTCGTGCTGTGTGCCCGTCAGGGGCTTAAGACGCCCTATCTTTCCAGAGAGTGGTTTGACCTTTGCAGCTACGCGGTTTCCTGCGCAGAAAAAAACGGCCTTGAGGTATGGCTGTATGATGAATTTCCTTATCCCAGCGGAATGAGCGGCGGCGAGGTGACTTTGCAGAAGCCTCAGTCCTGCCAGCATGAGCTTGTATTTACAGACACCCTGGCTGAGGGAGGAAGGACAGTCATACCACTGGGGAAGGTGCGCAGCCTGTGCGCCATGGCGTTCCCTGTAAAAAATGGGGAAACGCTGTGGCATCAGGGCGTCGACCTTCGGGACTTCGTGGGAATTATTCAGCCGGTGGAAATTTACCAGTATAATCAGTCGCAAAGGCCGGTCTTGAATAGAAAACGTTATTTTTCTTATGATCCCCAGAAGGAGCTTTCCTGGGAGGCGCCGGAGGGCAGCTGGCGGATTCTTACGGCATCTGCAAAAAAGCTGGAGGACTTTAAATATTATGGGGATTTTATAGATCCCGCAGACCCTGGGGCGGTGGAAGTTTTTCTTGCCACCACCTATGAGAAATACAGGCAGGCCCTGGGCAGCCAATTCGGAAAAACCATAAAAGGGATTTTTGGGGACGAGACACATTTTCTGGGAGATTATTTCTGGTCCTTTGAGCTGCCCGGGTACTACCGGCAAAAATACGGAGAAGATATTCTCCCTCTGCTTTTTGGCATATGGGACAGGCGTTTTCCAGAGGCGGCAAAAATCCGTTACCGCTATTTCCAATGTATGCACGAGCTGCTTCGTGACCGTTATCACAAAAGAATTTCCGGCTGGTGCGAAAGGTACGGTCTGGAGTATGCTGCGGAAATCCCTGTGATGCGCATGAGCGGACAAAAGTACAGCCATGTGCCCGGAGGGGATCCAAACCATGATAAAATCGGCGTACCCCTGGAGGAGGTTATCCAAAGGGATTTTGCGGGGCTTCGCTCCAATACAAAGGCGATCAGCGCGATGGCCAGACAGTACGGACGCAGGGAGTGCCTGATTGAAAGCTTTCACAGCATAGGCTGGAGCATGACGCTGCAGGACGCCAAATGGCAGATTGACAGAGAGACGCTGATGGGGGCTTCCCTGCATGTGTTCCATGCCTTTTATTACACAGTGGACGGAATTACCAAGCATGACGCGCCGCCCTCTCAGTTTTTACAAAACCCTTACTGGGAGCATTATCAGAAGCTGGCGGATTACTGCGCAAGGTGCGCGCGTTTTATAACGGGAACGGAGTATGCCCCGCGGGCTGCGCTTCTTCATCCCATGACAAGCTGGTGGACCTCCATGATCAACCCCATGCTGCGCATGAAATATGTGGGCGGCGATGTGCAGGAGGAGGCTCAGGTATCCAGGCTTCTTGGGGATTATCTCTACCTGTGCAGGACTCTTATTTTCCATCATGTGGATTACGAGGATCTGGATGTGGAGACGCTTCAGGAGGCCGTGGTTGAAAATGGAGAGATCCGGGTGGGAAGAGCTACATACCGCACGGTGATCGTTCCGCCCATAAAGAATCTGGAGGGCTATGGAGCGGAGCTTTTAAAAAAATTTGTTAAAAGCGGTGGGAAGCTGATTTTCTGCGGACTTACGCCCTATGAAAGAATTGATGATTCAGATTTTCCCTGGAGCCTTGACAGCCTTGCGGAGGAAAGCTATTTTAACGGCACGGGAAAGGCGGAGCTTTCATGGCCGCTTCCCGGCCTTGGCTGTGTGTCCATGCCTGGAGGCGGGGAAAAAAGCGGCGCGGGGGAAAGACTTGTGGAGGCGCTGGAGAAGATCTGCCCCGGGGAGGCTGTGGTACGGACAGGAAAAAAGGATTTTGGGAAAATTGTATCCTGTCAGAGAACAGACGGGGACTGCCGTTATGTATTTGTTACAAGCTGCGGCGGCGCGAAGGGACAATTTGAGATATCCGCTGGCGACAGACGCTTTTTTGGAGAGCTGGATCTGGAGACGGGAGAGTGCAGAGGCTTGGGCTGTACAGACAGCATGGAACTTTCCCTGAGACCCTGGGAGAGCAGACTTATCGTCTTGTCCAGCCGGCCCCTGGAGCTGGGGGGAGAAGAAAAGCCGGGGAGTGAAACCCTTGTCCCGGTCACAAAGGAAATGGACATAAGCATCAAGGGCTTGAATGTGCTGCGGCTGGAGCGGTTTTTGTTTTCCGTAAACGGCTCCCCGGAAGGAGAGGTTTATCCCGAAACCTTTGTGGAACAGGCAAGGGCCGCTGGATTGACACAGTATCTGGGCATAGAATTTTCCGGGGGCTTTGGGCTGCCTGCAAGGCCGCGTCTGCGGCTTCCCGCAAAGCTTATTTACCGCAGTGCCTTTTTAATAGACAGGCTGCCCAAAAGGCTGTATCTGATGCGGGACGCCAGAGGAATTATGGGTGATTTTACGCTTTGCATCAACCAAAAAAGGCTGGAGCAGGAGGCATTTTGGAGGAAACGATGCTATGACCAGAATAATCTTATCTGCAATGTGCTTGATTTTGTGCGTCTTGGAAGAAATGAAATAGAGCTTTGCGTGACGGCTGGCGAAGAATGGCATGGACTCAGCGATCCGCTTTATCTGCTGGGGGATTTTGGTGTCCTTTGCCCGGATAGGATTGGGGAACAGAAAACGAAAGGCTTTTTTGACGGCCGCATGCCACAGGGGTATCCCTTTTACAGCGGAGAGATTACTTATACCTGGGAGATGGAGCTTTCGGGAAGGGAGGTATGTCTGGCTGTCCCAGAGGAGATCCGTTTTTTTGAATGCGCAAGCCTTTTTGTAGATGGAAAGCCGGCAGGAACCAGAGCCTTTGCTCCCTACAGATGGCACATCCACAGAGAGGAGGAGACGGAAAAGCTTTGCAGAATAAGTCTTGTGGTAAAGAATACCCTGATTCATATGCTGGAGGGGGCGTTCTACGACTATGAGAGAAAGGAGATCGTAAGATATGTATAAACTGCACCCGGACTTTAAGCCCTTTGTTCCGGTGAGCCAAGAGAAGCTTAAAGAAATCATGGAGCAGCCGGTGGTGGAGATAAGCCGCCTGCCAAATCCCATTGTGATCGCTTCCTGTACGGTGTATCAAAAACGTGGAAACTGGTTTTTGAAGGTGACCGGAGAGGGAGGGGAAGAGGGCATAGCCCCTTGCTCTGAAAGAGCGGAATATCTGCATCTGCTGCTGGAGCGCTTCCTAAAGCTGATTATTGGCGGGGACGCCAGGCAAATGGAAGCCTTGTTAAACAAAATATTTCTTACGGATATCAATTATAAAATTCAGGGACTTGCCTACTGGTGCTGCATTTCGTGGATAGAGGCCGCCCTGCTGGATCTGCTGGGAAAGGCGGCGGGGGTGCCGGCCACAGAGCTTTTGGGAGGCCGCAAAAGAGAGGAAATTGAATTGTATGTGGCATCGGGCAACCGCATGAATACGCCCCAGGAGGAGGTGGAGTATCTCCAGAGCCTGGTGGATGACACAGGGGCGGGGGCGGTGAAATTCAAGCTGGGCGGCAGAATGAGCAAAAACAGGGATTCTATTGCCGGACGCACAGAGGGTCTTTTGTATCTTGCCAGAAAATATTTTGGAGAGGATTTTGTGATTCACGTGGACGGCAACGGCTCCTATGATGCCGAAAAGGGAATCCAGATCGGCAAAATCGCCGAGAGCATAAACGCTTATTTTTATGAGGAGCCCTGTCCCTTTGACGATCTGTGGGACACGAAGAGAGTGGCGGATGCGCTGGAGATTCCTCTGGCCTTTGGAGAGCAGGAGACGAGCTTAAGGCGGTTTGCCTGGATCGTGGAGAACAATGCCGCCCAGGTGCTGCAGCCTGATCTGCAGTATACGGGAGGCTTTATCCAGTGTATCAAGGCGGCAAGAATGGCCCAGGCGGCGGGAATGCCGGTGACGCCCCATGTCTCAGGCGGATATGCCGCCTATAACGCGCTGCTTTTCTGCTCGGTAATTCCAAACGCCGGACATTATCATGAATATAAGGGCTTTGGGGACTTGGGAAATTATGTGCCGGAGGGCCTTATCGTAAAGGATGGAAAGGTCTGCATCCCCAAGGGAAAGGGCCTGGGAATTGACTTTTCCGGGTTTGGGCTTGGGAAAGCGGATATTGTGAAGGAGGTTAAAAATGAATATTAGCTTATTGGAGCCTCTGGGAGTATCGGAGGAAGTGATAGAAATTTATGGAAAGGCTCTTGCGGACGCAGGACATCAGTTTACCTATTATCAGGAAAAGGCCGAGGATGTGGAGGAGCTGAAAAGGAGAACCGCAGGACAGGACATTGTGATGATCGCCAATCACCCTTATCCAGACGAAGTAATCCGCAGTGCGGACCGCCTGAAAATGATCGCTGTAGCCTTTACGGGGGTGGATCATGTGGGAAGAGAGGCCTGCAGGGAAAAGGGCATTCTGGTGTGTAACTGCGCGGGATATTCCAATGAGTCCGTGGCGGAGCTGGCAGTGGGCATGGTGCTTGGACTTTATCGGAAGATCGTGGAGGCAGACGGTCTTGTGAGAGACGGGGGCACAAACCTTGGCATGGCGGGAAGAGAGATTGCGGGCAAGACAGTGGGCATTGTAGGCTGCGGCAAAATCGGTTACCGCACAGCAAAGCTGTTTCAGGCCTTTGGGGCCAAGGTGCTTGTAAACGAGCTCCAGGCAAAAGAGGAATGGAAGGCGGAAGGGCTGGAAGCGACTGACCTTGATGCGGTAATGGCCCGCAGTGATATCATATCCATCCACCTGCCTCTCTGCCAGGCGACCAGGGGCCTGATCGGGAGAGAAAAGATTGCATTAATGAAGGAGACCGCCATACTGGTCAACTGCGCAAGGGGGCCCATCATTGACAATGAAGCCCTGGCGGAGGCCCTTTCGGAGAAACGGATTGCCGGAGCGGCCATTGACGTGTATGATATGGAGCCGCCCATTCCCGAAGATTATCCCTTGCTGCATGCGCCCAATACGCTGTTTACCCCTCATGTGGCCTTCCTCACGGAAGAGGCCATGGTGAGACGGGCGAAAATAGAGTTTGACAACGTGCAGGCCTATCTGGCGGGAAAGCCCCAAAATATATGTGATACAATGTAAAGAGAGTATATATGAATTGAGAAAACGGAAGCCCCATGCTGTGCAGTCCTGGCATTGTCTGCTGCACGGCAGGGGGCTTTGGCTTTTGGGAAGATTTATTTACAATGTTTTCAGCACGTTGTACAATGAAAACATAACCAGAAAGGGGAATTTTTAGTTATGAAAAGGAAAACAAGTTTCCTTTGGAAAACCAGTATCTGTCGGAAAATACCTATTCTTTTATCCGCAGGTATTTTTGGCTTGCAGATCACAGGCTGCGCTATGGCGGCTGATGACTTGATTTACGGAACGGAAACGGTGCTGCAGGGCAGTGACGGATACAGAGAATTTACGGGGGAAGATGTCCACAGCCCGTTGATTGTATTTCCGGACAAAGAAATAGAAAGTATTTCAGAGGAATTTTACTATGAGTTCAGAGATGAAATATTTTCCCCTGTCTGTCAGATTTATTTGAAAAAGGAATACAATGCGGATGAATTTACAAAGGAAAAGGAGAGACTGGCCGCGGAGCAGCTAAGCTATGCGGACAGACGAACCAGCTGTATTTTGATAAAGACAATTTTTCCAGTGAAGCATATGTGGCTTTGGCGGATTGGTCAGACAAATACGAGTACGCCATTATAATGGAGGATGCCAGCACTATCCTGTATGTTTACCTTGAAAATATAACAAGGGATGATCTGCATATGGAAGAAACCTATTTGCCGGCCTATTTTCAGGATAATAACCAGTCAGAAAGTACAGAGGAAAGCATGACGGCAGAGCACAGAAGCTTTTACGCATTTAAAATCGGCAGTCAGTATGTGGATTGTATGGATTTGGCAGATGGCCCTTTTGCGTCCGATTCCATAGAGACGGACGGGAGGGAAAAAATGTGACTTTATTCTGGATAAGGAATGGAACAGCCTTTATAGTAATAATGTGTGTGGCGCTATGTTTACTTGGATGCGGTATTCAAATAAAAGAAAATGAAACTGTCCATCAGACTGCGGACATTCCCATTGATATGGGAATCGAATTAAGAAGTGACTTAAATGGAGATGGGGAGGAGGACAGAGTATACGTAAAAGATGTTCGGTCCGGTGATGAAGCCTATACACAGCTGGCTGCTGCTGTCGGGAACGCTTTGGTGGTAAAGGATTATATGGGATATTACAGCTCCTATTTAGCTACAGGGGATTTGTCTGGAAACGGAAAGGCGGATGTCTTATTAGTAAGATGCGATACTGGCAGTAATTACGGAGCAGCAGAGATTTCCCTGCTCTATTTTGATGATGACAACGAATGGCGGGAGTATCCCAAGAATTTTATCCATAATCCGGATATTGCGCTAAGTCAGCCTGATAAATTCGGAGATGCAGAGAATTGGTGGGATTTGGAGAGGTATATCGGAGCTACGCTGTTCCATAAAGATGGGAAGCCAATGGTTCGTTTTATCGCATTGCTGGAGGATGATATTAGTCAGGACACTGTAAAAATAATAGAGGCATCCTACCGAGATGAAGGATGGTATATCGAGAATATGGAGATTATTGATAATTATTATACGGAGAACAAGGGAGAAGATTCTACCGTGGGTACGAGCAGATACTTCCTTTAATTGTACCTTGTGTTACAAGCTTATCTTTGGCAGCTGGAGTGAATAGGAGAACGGTCGAAAAGTCATTGCTTATGGGCTTTGCGGCCGTTCTCTGCCTTGTATTGATGAGAGTTAATATATTTACCTGATACGGATTTCATTAGACATCTTGGATTTTACCTGGGGAGGAAAAAGGCAACGAACTCACATGGGCGATTTTTCTTACGCGTTTTGCCAATTCCAGAATCCATTATTTATTACAATTTGTTAATTGTGGCTTTGGCGGCAGGACTTCGTATCGGAGAATTGATGGCATCAACTTGGCCGGATATAGACAGTGATATGTTGGTATAAATGATTACACAATAAAATGGTGAAAAAGCGGTGCAAATGTGCCCTTAGATTTCAATAAAAATTTACAATATGCAAAATAAGAGGTACAATATTGAAAAAAGAGGGAGCAATATCCCATATATTTCAGTAATGGAGGCGTATATGGAGATTAAAAGAGAACGATATTTGAAAGCGCTCGTTGAGCGTATGCATAATGGCTTAATTAAAGTAGTTACCGGAATTCGAAGATGTGGTAAGTCCTATTTGATTTTTAAAATTTTCAGAGATTATTTGCTGGCTCAGGGGATTGATGAAACACATATTATTACGATTGAGCTTGATCAAAGGAAAAATAAAAAATATCGTGATCCAGATGCAATATTGGATTATATAGATACTTTAATTACAGATAAGGAACCATATTACATTTTACTGGACGAAGTACAAATGCTGGCAGATTTTGAAGAGGTATTGAATTCACTTCTTCACATTGTAAATGTCGATGTGTATGTGACCGGAAGCAATTCAAAATTTTTGTCCAAAGATATTATTACCGAATTTCGGGGAAGAGGTGATGAAATACATGTATTTCCGCTGTGTTTCAAAGAATTTATGGAAGCATATGAAGGAGATATGTATCATGGATGGGCAGAGTATGTTACTTATGGTGGTTTGCCGTTGACCGTGACAATGAGGACAGAGGAGCAGAAAATTAATTATCTGAGCAGACTCTTTGAAGAAACGTATATCAAGGATATTGTTGAGCGTAATCATATTGAAAAGATACAGGAATTAAATGATTTGATTAATATTTTAGCATCTGCAACCGGCTCGCTGACGAATCCATCTAAGATAGAGGCAACCTTTAAAAGTGTAATACAGTCGGACATCAGCCTGAATACGATTCGTCAATATCTGGAATACTTGCAGGATGCGTTTATTGTGAGTGAAGCAAATCGCTATGATGTAAAGGGCAGAAAGTATATTGGAACGCCTCTTAAGTATTATTTTGAGGATGTTGGGCTGCGGAATGCCAGACTTGGTTTCCGGCAGGTGGAAGAAACACATTTGATGGAAAATATTATTTATAATGAACTTCGGATGAGGGGATTTCAAGTGGATGTAGGTGTTGTGCAGAAACGAAGCCGTAATAAGGATGGCGGACAAGAAAAAAAACAGCTGGAGATTGATTTTGTGGCGAATCTGGGAAGCAGGAGATATTATATTCAATCTGCGTTTAGTATACCGGATAAGGAGAAGGAAGAGCAAGAGAAGGCATCATTGCTTAATGTGAATGATTCATTTAAGAAGATTGTTATAGTGAAAGATGTTATTAAGGTAAAGCATGATGAAAATGGAATAACTACAATGAGTATATACGATTTCCTTTTGCAGGAGAACAGCCTGGAACTGTAGCTGAGAGACTGCCATTTGATGGCGTCCGGATAGCGAACAGGGTTGTTTCATGAAAGATTTTTAAAAGTATAAGAAGATTTGATTTTATCGGGGGTTATACGTGTTATACAAAT